>JAIRPZ010000085.1 GCA_031256755.1 Planctomycetaceae bacterium | reverse complement strand
GAAGGACGTAATGCGAATATAGAACAGCAGTACCGGAAGGCGAGACCGTCATCGGGGCATCCGGGGATTGTGATGGCGGGTATGTGTGACCGGAGTGTGCGTGTGCTGCGGGACGATATGGACAAAACCATTTTCGTAAAGTTATGCCGCACACACAGCGGTACACTGATCGATATGAAAAAACTGGATTAGCAGTCCTTGCCGGACGGGCAGTATTTTAATTGATAATGAGAGACAGCAGATAGCAGACGGCAGACCGCAGTAAGAAAGATAATGCGGCGGGTATTCGCCCGCTGTTATTTTTAAGACAGGATTGACAAGATTCTACAGGATAAGAAAAAAGAGAAAAAACAAACCTCAAAAAATATCCTGTTTTATCCTGAAAATCTTGTAAATCCTGTTCAAATCTTTTCTTGCTGCGGTCTGCCGTCTGCGAACTGCCGTCTCTCCTCCCTCTTGCTGCCGTCTGCGGGAACAAAAACGTTCCGCTTTCCGGCCGGATAACGTTTTCCGACACCGGCGAGCCGTTGCCGCTGGGAACGATCGGCTTTACGGACGGCAAAATTCAAGCCCGCAGCGATATTGATGCAGACGGTAAATACACACTCGGTTTTCTTTCGGCGGGCGACGGCTTGCCGAAAGGGGTGTACAAGATTTACATTCAGGCGGTACGTGCCGAGATGCAAACCGGACCGGACACGGACGGAGGTGGAAAAACCGTAGAAATTCTGCACGGTTTGTGTTAAAATCCGCTTGCGGAAATGAGTAAGAAAAAACAGTGCGAATAAACATTGAACACTCAATACACATTCCGTCCATGCGTGAACCATGAAACTCTTCCGAGCCGCTGCCAAAAAGTCCCTTATCGGTTTATCCCGCCTATTCAGCGGGGCAACCGTTCTTTGGTACGAATCGCAGCCGGATGATTCATGTCAGCGGGTTTATTTTGCCAATCATACCAGTCATTTAGACGCACTCGTCATCTGGTCAGCACTGCCGTATTCCATTCGGGAAAAAACACGAATGGTTGCGGCACAGGACTATTGGGATGCCGGTCCGATCCGGCGGTACATCTCTAAAAAACTGCTGAATGCCGTCCTGATTGAGCGGGAAAACCCCAGCATCAAAAACACTCCGATTAAAGTGATGATAGACGAAATGCAGGACGAATTTTCACTGATTCTTTTTCCCGAAGGAGGACGGTCACAAGACGGCACACTCGGCGAATTCAAAAGCGGTTTGTATCATCTGTGTAAAAAACGCCCCGATTTGGAACTGATTCCGATCTATCTCAACAACTTGAACAACATTTTACCACGCGGAAAAACATTGCCGGTACCGATGCTTTCCCGCGTGATCTTCGGACCGCCGATGTGGCTCGAAATGGATGAACGGAAAGAATCTTTTCTCAACCGCGCCCGCAATGCCATTCTGAAACTCAAACAAATCGAAGAAACATACGAAGAAACCGATATTTAGTGCCGCTGCATCCTTTTCGTTTCCGCAAAAATTGCAGAAAGTCCCCGAAAAAGCCGAAAACGTTGAGAACCGTCCGTCTGTTTTGCCCTCCGCCGCATCGGAACAGTGCCATGTTTATTGCCAAAATCACGGGTTCTTTAATATCCACCCAGAAAGTTGATTCGATGAAGGGGCAAAAACTGCTCGTGGTCGAACCCTACCGGATCAACGAAGATCAAACCCAAATGAAAACCACCGGACGGACTCTTGTGGCGGTCGATACGGTTGGGGCCGGAGAAAACGAATTCGTGCTGGTTGTGCAGGGGTCAAGCGCGAGGAACACGCCGGAAACAAAAACGCTGCCGGTGGACGCAACGATCATCGGAATTGTCGATTCCATTCACGCCGGAAAACAGAAAATCGGAATGCCGGGGCGTTAAATTGATTCAATTTTTCCCCGCCGCTTTTTGATCGAGCAGTGCCAAAACCGGATGAATACCGAGCGAGGCGGTGCAAACTCTCGTGCAGTTTCCGCAGCCGGTACACAAAATCATCCCGAATTTTTCCGGGTAAATGCAGAATTTATGCTGCACCCGGTTCCGCTGCCGTGCCGGCTGTTCGGCACGCGGATTGTGTCCCGATGCGTGAAGAGTGAACAGCGAAAACTGACACGCGTCCCAATTTTTGACCCGTTTGCCTTTGGCTGTTCCTCCTTCGTCAACGATGTCGAAACAATGACAAGTCGGACAAACATACGTGCAGCCGCCGCAGCCGACACACCGCATACTGGTATGATCAAAGACCGATTCGTTGAAATGTTCCTTCAAATACAATTCGACCCGTTTGGCATCGAATTTGGTTTTCGGCGGTTCGGCGGTTTTGCCGGTTTTTTCCGATTCTGCCGTTTGACCTTGGAACAGAGCCGCTCCCTTTTCGGTGAATGTCCGTACTTCAAATGTTTCGGCATCAATTTGCAGCAGCATGGCATCGGCTCCGGCTTGGGTATCCGGTGCGAGACCGACCGAAGTGCAGAAACAATTTTTGTCCGCTTCTTTGCAGGCAAGGGTGACGACGGTTGTTTTTGCACGCCGCTGTTGATAAAACCGGTCTTGAAAATCCCATGCGAACACTTTGTCGAGAATCGGCAGGGAGGCGGCATCGCACGGACGGACTCCAAACACAACTTGTTCCTGTACAAATGGTTCGGCATCGCTCACAATCAAATCTTTGCCTTCGCAGCGGTAAGAACAAATCGGTTCGCTTTGCGGAAAGAGAAACTGTTTGATCGAATTGAACGGCATAATGCCGGAATCGAACACCATTTTTTCCGGATTGCTGATGGTCCGGTAAAAATAGCGTTTTCCGTTGGCTTCGGTCAATCCGGCAACGGATGTTCCTCCGGCGATCCGCTGCCGGATCAGTTGGTTCAAATGATTGCGGTCGATGACGTGCGGCATGGTATTCGGAATTTTACGGCAGAAAACGGACTTAAACGTTAAAAACAGCACGAACAGCAACCCATTATGGACAAATTTTACACATTGTCAATGCCATGTCTTGCTTTCAGTGCGGAAACGGCGGCTTCATTTTACGCAAGCGGCACGCAATTATCTGCCCGCAGCACTTTGGCGGACTGCCGGCTTGCTCCGCTCGCTCATTCCTTCGGCGAAACGCCACGGCAGACCGCCAACAGGATATTTTTCCTTTAACCGGTTTACTTACTCGGAACTAAGGCGACACGCAAGCCCAAGCCGCTGTCGCTGTACCCCGGCGCGCGGTCGCTGCGGGAAGCCGACCGGCAAACCTCCGCGCCGGCGTCCCAACTGCCGCCGCGGAACACCCGGAAAGCACCGGACGAGGCACCGGTAGGATCAACTGCCGTCTTCACTATAAGTTGTTCCTTCGGCAAATCTTCTCCGTACAAGTTCTTACCGGCAGGAGTCAAATTCTTCTCTAACTGCGAATTG
>JAIRPZ010000066.1 GCA_031256755.1 Planctomycetaceae bacterium | reverse complement strand
ACCCGCCGCAGGACCCGGTGCCACATTCGCCGCATTAAATACGCCGGCATTCGCAGTGCCGCTAGCCGCATTGGCTGCCAGTTGCAGTTGCTTCGCCGACGGATCAAAACTGACCTTGGAAAATTGCTTGTTCGCATTTTGGAACGCCCAAATTTGCGGATTGGACTCCTCGTCAAAACCCGTACGTATCAGCACACCGTTCACGATTTTCTGACCGACAAAAGCCGCACCGTCTGCACTGCGGACAACAATTTCACCGCCGGCTACGCTGCTCGAACCGATTTCGGTACAGAACCGCCATTTGTCCATCGGTGCCGCAATCAGATCATCCGGGGTGGTCAGCATCCGGTTGGCCACAAAAACGTGTCCCTGAAACTGAGTGCCGATGAACTTTTTCCCAAGAACAACGTTGTTCGCCAAAACAGAACCTTCTTTGATGACAACATCGTCTTTGCCGTCTTTTGAATTTTTGAGCGTTGCCTGCTCTTCAATCACCAATTTACCGACAGTGAGTTCCTTGTATTTCGGACTGCTGCTGCCGCCGAAAAACATCACCGCGGCTCCGACAACACCGCCAATCACCGCCGAAATAACGGTATTCACAATTCCCTGATTCATTCACTACCTCCTTGTTTTAGTTGAAAAAACCGCACCGGACTCCTTTTTGCCGGGCTGCCGCTGACTTTGCGGCTGACATTGCGGGGAGTGTAGCCGTTTTCCGAAAACCGGTCAAGGGCAGAATTTCAGACACGGACTTCTTTTTCGTCTGCCGGATATTTTCTGCATAAGACAACGCCGAACCGTCAAACATCACAGAATCCCAGCCGAGATCACAACAGCGTTAACATGTTTCCGGCGTTTGACCATGGTCACAGTGCATCGTTACCGCCACCGGAGCCGGATCAATAATGGTTCTTGCCTCTTGCCCAAGCAGCGGGGGCTTCCGGTTTAAGGGATCTCACGGTCGAAACAGAGGTCTGAATGATCTCCGGACTTTTTGTTCGGACGGCGGCTCCGACCGCCGCAGAAAAGGTCAGGTGATTCAAAATGTATTAAGTCATGTATTTTTTAACGGTATCGATCAGGGTTTGGTTGTCCACCGGTTTGGCAATGTAATCATTACAGCCGGCTTGCAGCGTTTTTTCCCTGTCGCCGGTCAAAGCGTGAGCCGTCACCGCAATAATCGGACGGTCATAACGCTGTTTGCGCAAAAAAGCCGTTGCCTCATAACCGTCCATAACCGGCATCTGCATATCCATCAGGATCACATCAAAAAACAATCCGCTGTCGGCATCCTGCATGATCTTTTGTACACCGTGCGCTCCGTTGTCGGCGATTTCCACTTTTGCACCGGCTTCCCGGAGCAATGTCGACATGACGACCTGATTGACCGCCATATCTTCGACAACCAGAATCCGGGCGTGCGCCAGCGGTTTCTGATTGGACGGCATCGGCGTATCATGCTTTTTCGGCATCCGAATATCGAGTCCTGCCTGAAGTTGCGACCCGTCGTAGGCGGTTCGTCCGTCCTGTTTACTTTGCAAGGTTCGCTCTGCCAAAACAGACGAGTCCCCCTGCGGACAATAAACATTCAGCAGCAGCGAAAACCGGCTGCCCTGCCCCGGCGTGCTTTCGACGGTAATTGTGCCGTCCATCAATGTTGCCAGCCGCATAGCAATACTCAAACCGAGACCGGAACCGCGGTGCTTTCGGAAATCCGGCTCGCCGGTATGCGTGAACGGCTGAAATAATTTCTTGACAACCGACTCGGACATGCCGGGTCCGGTATCAATCACATCAATCCGCAGCAAAACCGCTGATGCCGCAAACGGTTTGGAATCGGCGGCTTTGATGCCGTCCGGCAGATCCGCCACCAGTTCAGAACCCTCATTTTTCTGCGCACCGCAAACAATCGAAATGGTTCCCTTGTCGGTGAATTTGACCGCATTGCCGACAATGTTGGACAGGATTTGACGCAAACGCACCGGATCGCTCAAAATCAGGTTCGGAACTTCGCTGCTGTACCGGATTTGCAGATCAATATGTTTTTGCACAACTTCCTGTTTTTCGGCGAGGCAGACATCGTGAATAATCTGTTTGACGGAAACCGGTACGGATTCAATTTCCAACTGATTGGCATCGGTTTTGATGTAATCCAGAACATCCGTCACAATCGTCAGCAAATCCTGACTGCTTTTTCGGATAATTTCCAGAATGCCTTCGGTTTCGCTCCGAAGTTCTTCGCTGCAATTTTGAGCGATCCGCTGTGTCAAAATTTCCGTGAAACTGGTGACGGCATTCATCGGAGTCCGAATTCCGTGGCTCATATGCACGAGAAAATCGCTTTTGACTTTCGCCGCGGCATCGACTGATTGTTTGATTTCGATCAGTTCTTCTTCTTTGGCTTTGACTTTCCGGGATAAACGGGTCATTCTGACCGAAAAGAAAATAAAGACCGGTATGACTGCGATCAGCAGAAACAGGGTATCCCAATGCAAAAAAGTGGACAAGGCAAATAAGGTGTTGGTTTCCAAGTGTATCATATTTCCCGCACAAATAGAACAAGGCAAACAAAACGTCCGATGAGTGAGAGCATCTGCCGGATTTTACACCCTGCCTGAAAGAATTGCAAGCCCACCGGCGGCTCCCCCTCCCGTGCCGCCAGTCCGTTGCGGAGTATGACATTTGGCGAGCGTTTTGAGGTTTTGCTCTCAATTCCGCAAAGTGCGATCCTTCTTCATCAGACGCACTACAGTTCCCGCCATTCCCGTCAGGAACGTCTACGCCCCTTTTTTTAGAGACAAGTTTGTCGTCCGGTTCCCGCTGTTTCACGCCGGAAAAAATTAACGGCAACTCTTCCAGATGTTTCTTTAAATACGTCGGTTCGTTGGTCTTATCGCCGTTCACCGACCAACCCGCCAGACAGGTCTTGGCTTTTTGTGCAACTACATTGAGCATTAAAATCGGATTGCCATTTTTGCCTTTCATCTGTTTCGCAGATTTACCGTCAACGGCAGCAACGCTAACATCTAACAGACCGTTCAGAAATTGAGCGAAAGCATTTT
>JAIRPZ010000024.1 GCA_031256755.1 Planctomycetaceae bacterium | reverse complement strand
GCCAACCCATTGACGTTCAGATTGACACTGTGTGTTCCCTGCATTTCAATTCGATCCGGAATATGTAATTCTTTAATGGTGTTTGCATATAACTACCGTTTGGTTGTCCGTACTTCCTCGTTACCACCATTACCGGAATACATGCGTACAGGCATATCACTTCTGGGATCGACAAAAATGGATAGTCCATCCCCATTGACCATAAAATTGGCAAGTAAGCAAAATGACTCTTTATCCGGGCAATCAGCCCAAACATTTTTTGTCACGATGTACAGGTCATCGAAATCATGGATAAAAGCGTTATTACGGGGAACGATAGTGTCCATGTACCGTTTTCTAACCACCCAACTTGCGGAGTTGA
The DNA here is from genome assembly GCA_031256755.1 of Planctomycetaceae bacterium. Classification (GTDB taxonomy): domain Bacteria; phylum Planctomycetota; class Planctomycetia; order Pirellulales; family Thermoguttaceae; genus WRKP01. The sequence continues at coordinate 4,015 of JAIRPZ010000024.1, read as the reverse complement.
CTGTAGTGTTGCTATGTTGCGAATTCGTTATGTACGACGTACAATCAGCATCATGCCGTATAATATCAATGCACAAGCATTTCCATGCGAGAGGCTCTTTGGTAAGTACACTATTCAAAAAACACCTCCATTCTAATAGTACCTGTCGCAGTTTTTGTAATCCGTCTTTGTCTTGATAACAGAAACGGATATCAATGTCGCTCCAAAATACTAATGATTCAAGCAACGGGTAAATATCATCATTAAATAAATTGTACCAGTATGACATGAATTGCTCCCTATCATTAATAATCTCTCGCAACTCACTATTTTCCGGCGAAATCTTGCAGAAAAAATTACTAAAACCAAGAGCGTACCCTGAAATGACGTACTCTTTCTCGTGGAAAGTCACCACATACCCACTGATGCTTTCCGTGTTCCCTGTGAACCATGTGTATTCCGATAAATCCTTAACGGTACTTTTTCGCTTTGCAACCCAATCGTCCCTACTATTGTTCTCTATTCCTGTTCCAAGCATATTTTTCCCTTTTTCCTTGCCATTATAGCCGCAGGAAGTTATTTATCAACCACGCTCTGCCGCTGTTATCGCTGTTTAGAACATTCCGCTTGGTATGCCGGAATTAGAGTTTAACTGGTATCCTCCTGTTGCTTTTTGAATTTCCGCCAAAACAACATTTCGTACCACATCCTCTAGTCCGTTCAGCACCGCCAACCCATTGACGTTCAGGTTAACACTGTGAGTTCCCTGCATTTCAATCCTGTCCGGGACATGCAATTCCTTAATGGTGTTTGCATATTGTTCAAGCCGGGACACATGGTTGCCGAAAGAACCGAATGTCTCGCTCATTAGTGTTACACTTTTGTTAAACGGCTCAAAAACACTGTTCAGGGATGAACTATCAAATGCGGACGATATTGATTTGCTATTGATGAATCCGCCGGTTTGTCTGTACTGTATTCCGCCTTGCACAACATTGGCTTTGTTCCCATTGATTTGTTCCAGTAAGGGGCGATATTTTTGCGTTGCCTGTTTATTGATGACAAATTCACCCGGCGTAAGCATGCATTGCCGGTACGGTATCAGTGTTTCCGAAAATCGGATACGGCGAATTCCTAAAACGGCTGCATCAGGCAACTTGCTTGCCGGTTCACGTTTTGCATCAATCCATTTGTAAAGTGTTCAGCGGCGGAACGTCTCAAGATGTGTTCAACACGATATCGCTGCAAAACATTATCAACAAGTTTAATGAACAGTTTGTCCAACTTTTTGCGAAGCGATTTTCGTATTCGGCTTTGGATTATCGGGTGGTAACGAGTATTTTCAATCCGGACGGTTCTTTCGTTGACGAAATTGCAGCAGGGAATGTCGGAACAATGAAAGGCAAGAATACGGATGTTGAGTTGCCGAAATATCTTTATGATGAGGTCTATTACGACAGCAATCTGGAACACGAGATATTGAAAGTTTCGCCGCCGGAAGAGATCATCGTTTATGGGAAATTGCCGCGGCGTTGTATTCAGTTGCCGACTTATACCGGCGAGACAACGACACCGGATTTGATTTACGCAAAATACGGAAAAGACAGCGGCATAATAGAAGAGTATTGCGTCATTGAGACGAAAAGTGATGATCTGCGGCTGTCCGGTCGATAGCGGTGCTTTCGCAGCAAAAAGCGTTTGAATTGTTTGTGGAGAAGGATATACGCTGGTGTGTAGCAACAAATGTCAGAATGTTTGAAAAAACATTGAAAACAATACCGTGATTGGGAATGTCGCCGGCGTGCGGTATCTCTCCGCACTCACCGGCTACGCCGCAAGGACGACCTCATATCTGGTACATCTGTTTTGTCAAGTCCGGTTTGCCCGCCGGGTCTTTCAGAATGTCCGTTTCCGGCGTATCGTCTTTGTCCGGATCAAACCACGCTTCCCTGAATGTAATACTCTTTCCTTCGTCAGCGGCAATGTTCGTGACCAACGCAATCACCGAATCAACGAGAGCCACTTTCGGATTACACCGCGGCTGCAAGACCGGATCGCTGCATTGCGGATTGACCCGGACACACCATGCCCAATGTTCCAATTCTTCGGCATAACCCCGGCTAACCTCCGCTTTCGCCGCTCCGCCCGCCGATGTTTGAGCAGGCCCGCTGGATTGCGTGTCCAGCGAAGCCGACTCCGACTTCGCCGAAACCTTGCTTCCGGCATCGCCGCTGCGGAATAACTCGGAATCACTTTCCGTCGTCAAAACCAGTGTACCGTCCGTTCCATAAACAATTTCGCCGTAGCCGCCGAAACCGTTGCCGTTAATCGTTGAATACTGAACGCAAATCTTCCGCTTTCGCCCCGCGGCCGTTTTCTCGCTGTAATCCGGTGCCGGAAATTCAACAAGCGTCGTAATGTGATCATTCGCCTCCCGGTCAAGTTGGAAAATGTTCCGGTTTGCCGAAACATGCACTTTCAGCGGATGAACCTTTTCGCCTCTTCGGGCGGTACTGCCTGTTTGATCGAGATAGTAATCCCGGTTTGCCGCAAGGAAAATGCTTGCCGCATCCAATTGGTGAGAACCGAGTTCGACCATCAAGCCGCCGCCGGTACGCCGCCAAAGCCGCCAGCGCAGCAACTCTTCCGCCGCCGGCCGGACATATTTCTCGCCGCTGCCTGCAAACGTACCGTCTTCATAACCGTAGTCCTTGGCAGATTTCAAATCGAATTCAAGGTACTTTCCCCCTTTTGCCAGTACGTAGTCCGCAATTTGGGCCTCTTTCAGTGCTACCTTTTTCGACCATTCTTCGATAGCGGCACCTCGGGCGTTGTTGAGTTCCCGCTTCCATGCGTTCAGTTCCTTATTAAGCCGCTCGGCTTGCAGGTCATCCGGTTTGATTTCCCGCGGCATCGGCATCTGCCAACTGTCGCCGCCGGGGGAATTGTTGCGGTGCCACTGCGCCCGGATATAGTGAATGTTTCCCAGCAGTCCTCGCCGGATTTGATCTACGGCATCCTGATACAAAATGTTGTAATGCCGCTGATGACCGGTCGCCAAATGTTTTTTGTACCCGTCAGCCGCCCGTGCCATTTCTTTACAGTTGGCAACGCTGTGTCCCATCAGTTTTTCGGTCAGAACGTGCAATCCCTGCTTCATCGCATAGACGGCGGCGGGAGCGTGCAGGTGCAACGGCAAACCGATGATGATCGCCTCAAGTCCGTCTGCTTTGGCGTTGTTGATGAGATCGCGGTAATCGTTATAGACATTAACGTGTTTCCGTGCCTGATTTTCGGTATTCCAGCGGTAAATGGAAAGCAATCCCTGCCGGGCTTTGAGGGCGGCGGGAGACGAAACGTCGCCGTAAAACGCCCGGTGAATGTTGTACGGACGTATGTCAGCAATAGACCGGATGTCGATATAATTCGGATTGACGGCACCGAGGAGGACTTGCCCTTCATCGCCGGTTCCGACAACGCCGACACGAAGCGGACGACCGTGTGTGGCATTGTAGCCGAAGTAAAAGCCGCTCACACCGGCAGCAGGTACGGCAGCGGCAAGGACTCCGCCTTTGAGAAAACTGCGGCGGGAACAGCAGTTGCCGGCAGGATGGGATACAGCACAATGCGACGAAGCGTTTGGGGACGGGTTATTTTTTGTATCTGTCATTGTTATACGCCGACAAAACCGGCGGATTATCTAAATGTTAAAAATGAGAATTGCGGTATTGTACCCGAAACCGGAACATTTGGCAAGGGGCAAATCAATACCCTTGCTGCCGTCGGCGTTGTCGTTCCGTACACGCCGTTATTTCAGTCCGGCGGCGAATTCTTTGAGCGTTTTGCACGTTGCCGCCGAAACGGTCAGCACATCCAAATCGCTTGTGTCGGAACAAGCATTGACCGCATGGACGATTTTCTGCGGCACTTTGCCGAACCGGGCTTGCAGAAACGAAACGACTGCCTCACGTTTACCGCCGACTTTGCCCCGGGCTTCGCCTCTGGCTTCGCCAAGAGTAACGCCTCTGGCTTCACC
>JAIRPZ010000020.1 GCA_031256755.1 Planctomycetaceae bacterium | reverse complement strand
GGCAAGTCCCATTAAACCGATGTCGTAATTTCCGCTCATGGATTTTCTAAAGATTTGAATTCTAAAAATTGAAAAGGAAACATTATTATCTGTTTTTCGTCCGGTTTGTCAAGGAACCGCAGTCCGTTGCCACGTCCCCTGCAAAGTCCTAAAACTCACAAAATATTAGGCAATACAGGCAATTTAGGAAGGTGCTTTCACGACCTTTTACAGCAAAAAACCGACTTTGCAGGTGACGTGAGTCCGTTGCGGAGTATTACATTTGGCGAGCATTTTGAGGTTTTGCTCTCAATCGTTCTCCACTTCCCGCAAAGTACGATCCTTCTTCGTCAGACGCACAACTGTTCCCGCCATTCCCGTCAGGAACGTCCAAACCTCCCCCAACGCCGTACTCCGAAAAACGTGTTTGTCGTCCGGTTCCCGCTGTTTCACGCTGGAAAAAAATTAACGGGAACTGTTCCGGCGTTTTCTTGTTGTTTATCTTCACCTGAAAAATATAATCCCGATGATATTGATAAATCACTTCAAGAAGCGGACTGGGCATTTGGAAGGCAGGCAACGGATCGGCGGCGTTGACAGTTGACAATTGCCGGTAAATCGTTAACAATAACCGCAGGTCTCTTTTTGTATTCCATTCCTTATGAATAATCCTATCGGCGTATTTGCAAGTATCGACGCAGGACTTGGTGTCCGGCTCGAAGTCGCTCACGAACTCGGCATTAAAACAATCCAACTGCACACACCGGCGAAACAGAGCCGAACCGATGCCAACGCTCAAGCATTTTCCAAAAAACTCAATAATCTTGGCATAACCGTCACAACCGTTTTTCTCGGCTTTGAAGGGGAAACGTATGAAACGATTGCCCGAACTGCTGAAACAGTCGGTTTCATTCCCCCCGCGACCCGGCAAGCCCGATTGACGGAATCCTGCGACATTGCTGATTTTGCGGCGAAACTCGGCGTTTCCGCCATCGGATCGCACATCGGTTTCGTGCCGCACGATCAAAATTCCGCGGATTATAAAGCGGCGGTCAAAACCATTCAGGACTTGACGGCTCATCTTAAAAAAAACGGGCAATCTCTCCATTTGGAAACCGGTCAGGAATCTGCTGATTCGCTGCTTGCGTTCATAATGAATGTCGGTGCGGACAATTTGTTCATCAATTTTGATCCGGCAAATCTGATTTTGTACGGTATCGGCGATCCGATAGGGGCGTTAAAAAGTGTCGGTCAATTTGTTCGGGGCGTGCATTGCAAAGACGCAACGGCAACGACCGGCAAACCCGGTGTGGATTGGGGCTGCGAAGTCCCGTTTGGGCAGGGACAGGTGGATGCAGAGAAGTTTCTGCGGACGCTGTTTGAAATCGGCTACACGGGAGCATTGACGATAGAACGGGAAATTCCCGCCGAACCGGAACGGCAAAAAGCCGAAATCGGACAGGCGGTTGAACTGATTGAAGAACTGAAAGCGAAAATCGGCTGATGTTTACTTCCCGCCCGAAACGGAACAAATCCTCTCCTTCATACACATTTTATTGCGATATGGGATAAGTAATATACCAATACTCCCCATATCCCCGGATTGCAGCGATAATGGTTGTCAAGATTCTATAAATAATTTGGACTTTTTGATTTTTGCTAAGAATAAAATAAAACCAATGGCTGCAATGGTAAGTGAAATGTGAAGGGAAAAAGGATGAATAACGATACAACATTCAGGGAATTTAATGCCAATATGGTATAAAATTATTTCCATTTTTTTGACAGATTTGCCAGCCTATCTCGTATAAATGTTTTATTTTTTCATCAAAATCCCCGTAGATTGTTTCACTCCAATCCTCCTTGCTCGGAAACCAACGTTTTTCTATTTTTTCTCTTTTACTCTTTCGCCTAGAGATATTCTGCATCAATTTGGTGTTTTTGAGGATTTTGTCAATTTTTCCGATTACTCTGCCGATGTCAATGACAGCGGATTTGCTACTTTTTCCTCCCCCGATGTCCTATGTTTTCCGGCGAAATACATCACGAAGTCCCTTCTGCGTCCCCCGAAGAAGTCCTGCAAATACTGACCGAAGCGGAACGAATGGCTCCAAACGATCCCCAAGTGCTGCTTCCGCTGGGGCAACTCCACTTTTCACTCGAACATTACGCTGAAGCCGCCGACAAATTCCGCAAATTATCCGCTGTACAGCCGGAAAATCCGTCCGTTTGGCTCACACTCGGCTTCATCTTTTCGGAACATCTTCATCAGTACGAAAAAGCCGCCGAATTCTTGAAAACAGCGGACTCCCTCGATAAAATCACCCCCGAAATTCCGATGTATCTGGCGGAATCGCTGCGGAAAGCGGAACGGTACGAAGAATCCGTGCCGTATTATCAGCGTCTCCTGCCGGTCGGATTGGAATATCCGCAGGCAATTCACGGTTACGGAAAAACGCTGCTTGCACTCGGTCGCCTTGCGGAGGGCTGGGAGGCCATGGAATTCCGTTTGGCCGCATCGCTTGGAAACTGGGAACGGCATCATTTACCGGTTTGGGCGTTTGCAGACGGCAAACCGTACAAAACCGGAAGAGAAAATTCGTTTTCGTCCGCCGCTTCTGTTCTTGCGTATTCTGAAGAAGGAATCGGGGCAGAATTGATGTTTGCTTCTTGTCTGCCGGATTTGATCGATACGGTCGATCACTGCGTTGTCGAGTGTGAAGGGTCTCTGCATGATTTGTTCAAACGTTCATTTCCGCGTGCCGTATTCGTGCCGCTTGCGGATGATTATGTCGAACCGGACAAAAATCCTTGGGGCTTGAAACTTGATTCGCAGATTGCCTTCGGCAGTTTACCCCGGCATTTCCGGCAGCAGATCAGCGATTTTCCGTTACGAAAAGCGTATCTTGTCCCGGACAGAAATCTTGTCGAAAAATGGTCGAACCGTCTTGCAGAACTGGGCGATGCCCGAAAAATCGGTATTCTCTGGCAGGGAATGTGGACGGATGAATCGGTGCCGCAAACCTCGCTGCCTGTTCGTGAGATCGCCGCAATGATGCGCCGGCACCCGGAAGCAGCATGGGTCAATTTGCAGCATGGACAGCATCAAAACGATTTGGCAGCCGCGGGCGGATTCCGCACGGCATCGGCTGCCTGTCTGCCGCATTTCTTTCCTGATGCATTTAAGTATAACCTTGATTCGATGGCGGCATTGCTGACCGCATTGGATTTAGTGATTACGCCGCCGGGTTATATAGCTCACCTTGCCGGTGCGCTTGGGGTTCGCACGTGGCTTTTGCTGCCGGAGAGGGCTGATTGGCGGCATAATATCGGAGCGGCGTGCGGCGGGAGTTTGTCTGCTGATCAGACGAACTCGCTTTGGCATCCGGCGGTGCGGGTGTATCGGCAGCCACGGGGTTCGGGTTGGCAGACGTTCTTCGCTCCGATTGAAGAGGATTTGCAAAAATATCTGACGACGCGCCGTCCGCCGGAAAAAATGGTGATTCCGATGCCGCAAACGCTTGCATTTCCGCACCGCCGCGTTGCATAAAAGCCGGCGGCAAAACCGGTGTTATGCGGTTCACAAGCCGGACATTCTTCCGCCGCCGGACACCAATAAAACAGCGGATATAGGCCGCTTGTGTTCCGCTTCCAATGCCTGTCCGGCAAGGGTTGCCGCCCGCTCTTATTAACGAACTTTTTGCTGTTCTTAACTGCAAAATTTGACTTTCCTGCCGTTGTGATATAATGATTACCGATGTCCATTTATCCTAACCCCAAGCATGAAACGCCGATGATGCGGCAGTTTCATGAGGCAAAGAAAGTTTGCCCCGAAGCCCTGCTTTTGTTCCGCATGGGCGATTTTTACGAAATGTTTCTCGAAGATGCCAAGATCGGTGCCAAAATACTCGGTCTTGCCCTCACAAGCCGCGAGAAAGGTGCTGACGGCATGCCGATGGCGGGTTTTCCCCATCATCAACTCGATGCCTATATCGCCAAAATCATTGCCGCCGGCTACCGCGCCGCCGTCTGCGATCAAATCGAAGACCCGAAAACAGCGAAAGGAATCGTCAAACGCGCCGTCACACGCATCGTTTCCGCCGGTACCATCACCGAAGAAACGCTGCTCGATCCGAAAGCGTCCAACTATCTTGCCGCCGTGCTTCTCGGCACAGACAGCCGGCGGTCAAACCCGGACAGACGCAGCGAAGCCGGTCTCGCTTGGGTCGAACTTTCCACCGGCGATTTCTTTGCCGCTGCCGTGCCGCAAAATCAACTGATGGAACATCTCGCCCGAATCGCGCCAGCCGAAATTCTGTACAGCGATAAAGAATCCTTTCAGATGCCGCCGCAAAGTACGGCGTTGCTCACGAAACGCCCCGACTGGACTTTCGGCTTACGCTCCGCCTCCGCAGCACTGCTGGCACAATTCGGAACGGCCACGCTTGAGGGCTTCGGCTTTTCCGCTGATAAACCGTCTGACATACCGGCGATCTGCGCTGCCGGCGCGGTCATCGATTACCTGAACGAAACGCAGAAACAATCCTCCGTACAAATTGCTTCCCTCACGCCGTACCGGCTCGGTTCGCAGTTGGAAATTGACGAAGCCAGCCGCCGGTCGCTGGAAATCACCCTTTCCATACGCGGCAGCAGCCGGCACGGTGCGCTGCTCGGCATCATTGACCGCTGCGTGACTCCGATGGGTTCCAGAGTGCTGGCGGAAGCGGTCGTTGCCCCCTTGACCGACATTAACCAAATCACCGCCCGGCAGGATGCCATCGAAGAACTGTACCGCAACGATCAACTCGTCTCCGATCTGCGGGAGCAACTCCGAAAGGTCTACGATATTTCCCGGATTTTGACCCGCGTACTGCAAAACCGGTGTACACCGAGAGACCTCGTGATGATCGGACGGACACTTCGTGCGCTTCCCTTTTTTCGGGAAAAACTGGCGACAGCACAGTCCCCCATTCTGCAATCGCTGTGCTGCGAAATTGATCCGTGCGAAGATTTAGAGCGGATATTGACTGCGGCATTTGAAGAGAATGCGTCCTGTCAAATTCGGGAAGGCGGATTTATCAAAGCCGGTTTCCATGCCGAACTCGATGAATTGCGGTCGCTGCAAACAAGCGGCAAGGACTGGATCGCCAAATATCAAGCCGCCGAAATCGCTCGCACCGGAATTCCGACATTAAAAGTCGGTTATACCAGTGTGTTCGGCTATTACATCGAAATTACCAATGTTCACCAAACCAAAATTCCGGTCAATTACACGCGGAAACAGACACTGAAAAATGCCGAGCGGTACATTACGCCGGAATTGAAAGAATACGAAGAAAAAGTGCTGACGGCGGTCGAAAGAGCGATTGCACTGGAAGTCGAATTGTTTGAGCAGATTCGGGCAAAGACCTGCGAATACCGTCCGATTTTGCAGCGGGTATCAAGAGCGATTGCCGTTTTGGACACGGCGGCATCCTGTGCAACGATTGCCAGAGAACGCGGCTATTGCCGTCCGAAACTGGTTGCCGAACCGGTTCTGAATATCGTTGACGGACGGCATCCCGTTTTGGACGCGCTCGAACCGGCGGGAACGTTTGTCCCGAATGACACCGCGATCGGCGAAAAAAAAGATCGGATTCAACTGATTACCGGTCCGAATATGGCGGGCAAAAGTACGTTTATCCGTCAAAATGCGCTGCTGTGCATCATGGCGCAGATCGGCAGTTTTATTCCGGCACGTGCGGCGGAAATCGGTATTTGCGACCGGATTTTTGCACGCGTCGGTGCCAGCGATGAAATTGCGAGAGGACAGAGTACGTTCATGGTGGAAATGACAGAAACCGCCCGGATTTTGAACCAGTCGACGCAGCATAGTTTAGTGATCCTTGATGAAGTCGGACGGGGAACGAGTACTTACGACGGTTTGTCGCTGGCGTGGGCGATTGTCGAATATCTTCATAACCGGATTGATTGCCGGACACTGTTTGCAACGCATTATCATGAATTGACGGACTTATCGGAAACGATGGACGGAGTATGCAATTTGAACGTAGCCGTCCGGGAAGAGCGTGGTGAAGTTGTGTTTCTGCACAAAATTATCCGGGGGGCGGCGGATAAAAGTTACGGAATTCACGTAGCGAAATTGGCGGGTGTGCCTTCGGAAGTGGTGGAACGGTCGCAAGTGATTTTGAACGAATTAGAAACGCAGCACTATCAAAGCCGCCGCACAGGTGCCGAACAAAAGTCCGCCGTTCCTTCCGGCGGGACAAAATTCTCCGTTGGCGGAGTGCAGTTTTCATTGTTCGGTTCGGACGATCATCCGATCCTTGCGGCATTGCGGGAGTTAGATGTGAACGGTCTGCGTCCTCTTGATGCCCTCAAATTGGTGAGCGACTGGAAAATGCTGGTGTAAATCAGGGTTGCGGTATCAATTTATTGAATTGACTGCCGCAAAGCACTTTTTTTCATGATTTTCATGTAAAGTTACGTTTTCCTGATTATTTTGGCAAGAATTGGAGTGCGCTGAACGATTGTTTGTGTTATCTTGATGATTAGCAGAAGAAATCATCCAAACATACGAAACAAAAAAGACAGAAGAATAATGAAAAAAGGCATTATCCGTTCAGTTTTGTTTTACGTCTTTTTCGGGGGCGTGTGTTTTATTGCAGGAATAGGCTTTGTGGGCGTTCGCCACGTTGGTTATTATGAGGAAACCGACGGACTGGTTCATGTGTTCAGCGATTCGGTAATCAGGAAATTCAAGCGGTAATCAAGCTTGCGGGACAGATATTCTGAAAAATTTGCGGTGGGTTTGTCGCAATCAATAAAAAAGACGTTTCGGCGTTTGTAAATGCTTTACGGTCTTGCAGAAACACGGTTCGGTTAAGTTTATGACCGATACGATTCAAGAATCATTCGGCCTCGTACCAAGCGGTAACGGTTCATATAGCATTTGCGGCAGACGCGGCGGAATCAAACAAGGACGCACCGCCGCTGATTCCGGTACAGTACAGTTCCGTTGAAACCTCCGGTCTGACTGCCGATATTCCGCAAGGCGGAACAAAAGACATTCAGTTCGAGTTAACGAAATAGACAGTGGCGGCGCAACCACCCGCCGCTCTTGTTTGAAACCGTTATCACTTGACAGATTTCTGATAAGCGGTAGAATGTGTTCCCTCTATGGAACGGCAGCCGTCATCAATGAATACGTCAGAAACAAAGAACAACGCCAATCGAACAGATGCCGGCGAAAAAGAAAAAATTGCCGAAGAAATAAGGCAAAAAGTACGGGAGTGGGAGGATACATTAAAACCGACAATTCCCCGTTATTACCGGTACAAGTGGTACGTTGATGTGGCAGTATCTGTGCTAACGCTGCCGGTCATTGGTTCGGTTATCCTTTTGTTCATGCTCCTGACCCGGCTGACTTCAAAGGGACCGATTATCTATTCGCAGGTTCGGTGCAGTAAAAACGGTAAGCCGTTCAAAATGTACAAAATCCGGTCAATGGTGGTAGATGCTGAAGCCGGTACCGGTGCCGTTTGGGCAGGCAATCAGGATCCGCGGATTACGCGGATCGGCAAAATCATGCGGAAACTGCACATTGACGAACTGCCGCAAATCATCAATGTTTGGCGCGGAGAAATGACCGTGATCGGTCCGAGACCGGAACGACCGGAATTTGTCGAACCGTTTATCGAAGCGAGAGAGAAAATTTTCCGTCCTGAATTTGAAGAACTGTTCGCTGCCGAAGGAATTGCAAAAAAAATCAATCAGCACCTTGAATTTGCAAGGCAGCGGCAAACCGGAGAAACGATGCTTCCAAACAAAAAACAAACGATCATCAACGGTGCAATCGGAAAAATTCTGCACGATTATGCCCCGGATTATGTTGCCGGTTATGAACACCGTTTGTCGGTTTTGCCCGGTATGACCGGATATGCTCAAATTAATCTGCCACCGGATTCCGATGTGCGTGATGTCCGCAAAAAATTGATTCTTGATTTGGATTACATTAACAATGCCGGACTGTGGTTTGATTTCAAAATTTTGTTGGGAACCGCATGTAAATTTGTACGCAGCAAATCACTTTATCAATATTTGCTGCGGTTATGCGGTATCTGCCAAGACCCGAAAAACTCGCCGTTGGCAGAAGTTATCGGGATCGAAAGTTTCGATGAAACAACGCTGACACCCGTGCCGCACCTGCCGAAATCGTAACCATCCCGGGAACCAAAGGACAGAGTCCGCTTTTCCCATGAGTGTGATGATGATTTCCGCTAATTCTTTTGCAGCCACTCGGCAATCTGCACCGCATTCGTTGCCGCTCCCTTGCGAAGGTTGTCGCTGACGCACCAAAACGCCAATCCGTTTTCGCAGGACAGGTCTTCGCGGATACGTCCGACAAAAACTTCGTCCCGTCCGGTACAGAAATTCGGCATCGGGTACTTCTTTCGGGCAATGTCGTCCATCACGATTACGCCTTCCATTGCGGCAAACAATTCCCTTGCTTTTTCGGCGGTGATTTTTCGTTCCGTTTCGACCAAAATACTTTCGCTGTGACCATTGGCCACCGGAACCCGCACCGCTGTCGGACATACCCGGATGGTGTCATCTCCCAAAATTTTCCGGGTTTCGTACAGCAGTTTGAGTTCTTCGGAAGTGTAGCCCTCTTTTTCCGCAGCACCCTCTTTGACGGAACCAATTTGCGGAATACAATTGAAGGCAATCGGATAAGGAAAACATTCGCAATCGTAGTTTTTTCCTTCGAGGGCGGTTTTCGTGCCGTTTTCGAGGTCGCGGGTTCCGGCAAGACCGGCACCGCTGACCGCCTGATAGGTGCTGACAACGATCCGCTTGACTTTGCCGAAATCATGCAGCGGCTTTACGGCAACGACCAATTGCGTTGTGGAACAATTCGGACTGGAAATGATCCCTTTTTTTGCTTTTTTGGCTTCGGCAGCGTTGACTTCGGGAATAACGAGCGGTACGTCCGGGTCCATCCGCCAATAGCCGCTTTCGTCAATGACGAGCGTTCCCCGTTTGACGGCATCGGGAACGAAATCCCGTGCCGTTTCGTCCGGCGTGCTGGCAATCGCTAATTGAACGCCGGTGAATGAATCCGGCGTGAGTTCTTCTATGGTGTGCGGCTGTCCTTTGAATGTGACGGTTTTACCGGCACTTCGCTTGGAGGCGAGGAACTTAATCGTTTTGAACGGGAAATTCCGTTTTTCGAGCAGGTCAAGAATGATAGTTCCCACGGCACCGGTCGCACCGACAACAGCAACAGATTCGTACATAGCAGAGGAAAAAATTGAAACGGGGTTTGCATACAAAATATACCGCGGAGAATTGTACTCAAAATGTCTCCGCAGTACAAGACCTGTTCTGCGGGCGTGACTCAACATACAGGCAAGGGGTGAAACTCGCTAGGAAAAATGGAACAGGAAAATATCGCCGTCTTGGACAATGTAGTCCTTCGGTTCACGCCGGACAAGGTTTTCGGCTTTCACCGCCCGCTCGCTGCCAAGCCGAATCAGATCCTCTGCCCGCATCACTTCGGCACGGATAAATCCTTTCGCCATATCCGTATGAATTGCCGCCGCCGCATCTAATGCCGTCCCCCCTTTCGGCACCAGCCATGTCCGAATCTCTTTTTCGCCCGCCGTCATAAATGTCATCTGCCCTGATGCGGACAACATCGTTTTCAATACCAACGCCTTTTCCGTTGACGGCAAACCCATTTCGGTAAGAAACGCCTCTTTTTCCGCCGCCGTCATTCCGGCAAGTTCCGATTCCAGCGAAACGCTCACCGCCAGTACCGGTACGTCCGGTTCCGCATACTTCGAGTACTGCGGCAAATCGGTTTCATCGTCCGGCGTATTGATGATCATCATTCTCGGCTTACCGCTCAACAAACGGAATCCCCGGACAACACGCTGCTGTTCCGGCGTGAGTTGATCCTCTTTTACCGGTTTGCCGCTTTCCAGTCCTTCCCGAAGGATTTCAAGAACGGACAATTCAAATTCGAACTTTTCATGTTCCGGTTTCGGAACCGGACGCTTGTTTTGTTCCGTTACTTTTTCAATCCGGTTGAGAACAATTTCGAGGTCGGCAATGATCGTATCTTCTTTGAAAGCGGCAATCTCTTCCTGTGCGGGACGGCGTACTCCGCCTGTTGAATCAAAGATCGGCACAACCCAAACAAGGGCATCGGCTTCGCGAAGTTGCGCCAGCCGGGCAGGATTGCCTTGCTGATCCCGTGCCAAACCGGGCGTGTCCATAATTTCCAAACCGGCGAAAGTGATCTTTTTCGGGTTATAGATTTTTATCAATTCCTCGAATCTTGGTTCGGGAATGGAAGCCGTTGCGGACTGTAAACTATGCGTCAATGCCGGATCGGGCTGAATCCCTGTCAGCCATTGAAACAGCGTACTCTTTCCCGAACCTTTGTAACCGACAAGACCGATTTTCATGAACACCTGTTGATTTTGACACCGAAAGCCGTCTCATTATATCCTTTTCAGAGAGAATAAAAGACCGGCTGGTTCTTGCGCGGATTATAGCCGTCAAATTTTTCCTTTGCTTTTCAGAAAGGCAATGACTTCGCCGGCGAGTTGCTCGGCTGTTTTCCTGCCGCCGTCAAGGATCAGTTCCGGCGTTTCCGGTGCTTCGTAAGGATCATCAATGCCGGTAAAGCCCTTCAACTCGCCGGCTCTCGCTTTTTTGTACAACCCTTTCGGATCACGCTGTTCGCAAATCTCTATCGGCGTGTCGACAAACACCTCAATAAAATCCCCTTCCGGCAGGGACTTGCGCACCCGATCCCGATCCGTCCGGTAGGGACTGATGAATGCAGTAATGGCAATCAAACCGGCTTCCGCAAACAATTTGGCAACCGCTCCGATGCGGCGGATGTTCTCTTCCCGATCCTGTGCAGAAAACCCAAGCCCGAACCGTTTGGCAAACTCTTCGCCGTGAACGTCTTTAAGCATCCCTGTTCCGGCATTGAGACCATGCCGGACGTTGTCGCCGTCAAGAACGAAACTGTGCTTGCCGGATTGATGAAGCAAGTGATCCGCCAAATTAGCAATCGTGCTTTTCCCGCAGGCACTTAAACCGGTAAACCAAAGAACACATCCTTTGTTGCCGTTAAGAGTTTCTCTTTCCTGCCGGGAGACGGCGTGTTCGTGCCAATAAACCTGTGCTTGCGACATGTTAATTTTCCTGCGATTTTTCCTGATGAGTGAATAGGGCTGCCCCGGATTGTTTTGCGGGAACATTTATGAGGGCAGATTTTAATTTATTTTTCCGTGAAGTCAACCGTTGTATTTTTAGGTATTTTCGTTGTTTCATCCATTTGATTTTGGCACAAAAATATCGAAAATACGAAAAATAAACAGCACACCTTACAATTCCCAGCCCTTGCGGCGTTCATCGGCAAGGAACTTGTCCGCTGCCGCATCGCCGGTCGTCTGCGTTTCAGGATTCCACGTAATCTTCTTCCCCGCCCGATACGCTACGCCGCCGAGAAGAACTGCCTGCGTCAGCACGCCGGAATAGCCGAAGTTGCACAACGGCTGCGCATCGCCGCCGTCTTTAATCGCTTTGAGCCATTCAGCGTGATGTCCGATGCTCTTCGGAATCGACGGTTTCGGGGCTTTGAAATCCTTAAACTTGTCTTCGGGATACAAAATGTACCGACCGTAGTCCGCCAGCAGCAGTCCGTCCGCCCCGACAAAAAGAATCCCCAAACCCAAGTTCGGCATATTGTACTCCGCAAGTTGCGGCGGACGTAAATTATGATCGTACCAAGTCAGCGTCAACGCATCGTGTCCTTCCTCCTTCGGAAATTCGTACTTCACCTGCAAGCCGATGGGACACGTTTCGGGACAAACGACTGCCGGATAGTTTGCCTCAATCGTCTTCGGATGCCGCAAACTCAACGCCCAGAACGGCAAATCGACAATATGACACGCCATATCGCCGAGCGTTCCCGTTCCGTACATCCAGTACGACCGCCAGTTGCCCGGCACATAGCACGGATTGTAGGGACGTTCCGGTACGGGACCCTGCCAAAGTTCCCAGTTGAGCGATTCGGGAACCTGACCGTCAAACTTCGGAATCGGTCTGTTGCCCCACGCTTTGCCGACCCAGCAATGCACTTCTTTGATTTTGCCGATTGCTCCGCCTTGTATCAATTCAACGACCCGACGGTAGTTATCGCTTGCGTGAATCTGCGTCCCCATTTGGGTTTTCAGGTTCTTTTTCTTGGCGAGGTCAATCATCACGGCTGCTTCGTGAACATCGTGCGAAAGCGGTTTTTCGGTATAACAGTGAATTCCGCGTTTCATTGCAAAGACACTTGCGGCGGCGTGGATATGGTCGGGCGTACCGACGGTTACCGCATCGAGTTTGCCGTCGAATTTGGTAATCATATCCCGGAAGTCGGCAAACGTTTCGGCTTTGGGTTGTTCGGCGGCAGTTTTGGCAAGGCGGTCGGCGGCGACATCGGCAAGTCCGATGATATTTTCGCCGGAAACGCCTTGAACGCTGGCGTGTCCCATACCTTGAACGCCGATGCAGGCAACGTTGAGTTTGCCGTTAACGTCTTTTGCGCTGAGGAACGCAGGGGCTGCGAACGCCGCAACGCCGCTTAACGCCGTTGTTTGTAAAAAGTTACGCCGTGTGGTTTTCATTGAATTAGCAGTCATTAAATTGGCGGGTTAAAATAATTCGATACCGGAACATTCTACGATAACGAAAGAAAAAATACAATGGAATAGGGATAACCGGCGGGTGTTTTTTACGCAATAAACCGGACTCTATTTTTGTTAAATTGCGTGATTTAGGTAATCCGATTTTGAGATTTCTTTAACGTTAAAATGGGTATATGGGTATTCAGACACTTCTCGGCTTTTTGGAGCGGCAAATGTTTGTCAATCCTGTTCTCGGCACGATGCGGCGTTTTATCGTCATCGTTGCCGGCAAGTTGCAAAACAGTGCGAAGAGGAATTCCGCCTCCGGCAGAAACAGGCGGCGGCGAATCCGCAAACCCAACTGCCTGCCGGTGTCCGCGTGGGGAGAAATATGCGAACCGATTTTTCGGATTATTCCGCATTTTCGTTAAAGACAGTGCAATCCGAAGCCGATTAACAAGATGTCATCGGTTTCCGCGGTGCGGCTTTTGCAAAAAAGATTGTCAGGCACATCATGTATACCAAATTCCCCCTGAAAACCATTCTTGAATGGTCGCTGTTTTGTTTGTTTATTTTTCTTATTTTCGCTTCTTTTTTGACTTGTTACGGAAGCGGTGAAGAGGGCTGGCAAAGTGTCGGCATGAATGTTGCGGACTCTGCGGAGAACGAAGATATTGCCGAAAAATTAGAGACAAAACCGAGCCGGGGCGTGATCTGGGGAAAATCCAACAAAACGCCTGTAGCGTCCGAAAAAACTCCGGCAGAGCGGATGCCGCAGATTCCTGCACGCGAAACGAAAACGCCGCCGGCGGTCTTACCGAAGACCTCCGCCACTCCGCAGCCGCTGCCGCAACTGCCGTCCGCAAAAAACACCGCCAATAAAACCAAATATCTGCTAAAAAGCAGCCGGAAAAAAGGTTCCACCGATTTGGTCGAGACCCTGCTCGAAGTAACCGGCGATGTCAAACAAGTATCGGCAGACCTCAAGGAATCAAAAGATAAAATGGAAGTCACCGCCGGTTTCCGTTACGAAGAACGCATCAGTGAATTTTCTCTGACCGATAAATTAGTCGGTGTCCGCCGGTACAATATGGCAAAATCGAGAATGAAAATCGGCAGCCGGACAAAAATGCCGGAACTGGAAAGCGAACTGCAAACGATTGTCTGTTCTTTGGAAAAAGAGAGTGTTTCCCTTTTTTCACCGCGAGGATCGCTGCGGGGAGAGCAACTGCTGCTCATTGAAGATATTCCCGGCAACACATTGACCATTGACCGCCTTTTGCCGAATAAAGAAGTCGGCATTGCGGATACGTGGAAAATCAGCGATAGTGTGCTGCGGTCATTTCTGTCGATTGATGCCGTCGTGTCCAGCAATGTCGAAGCCGTTCTGACAGCGGTTGCGGATAACATGGCAATTATCGAAGTGGTCGGCGATGTCAGCGGAGTTTATCTCGGTGCGGCAACGGAAATGTCTGTCCGTGCGAAATTCCAGTTTGATCTTGCCGAAAAACGCATCAATTGGATCGGCATGATGATCGAAGAAAACCGGTCTATCGGACATGTCGGTCCCGGTCTTGATCTCCTTGCCAAATTGCAGGTGAAAATTTCGCCGAATACTGCGCCCAAAGAGTTGACCGACGAATTTATGATGACTGTTGCCGTAAAACCGTCTTCCAAAGTGCTGCAATTGAAGTATGACGGCGGCAAGGGACCGTGGCGGTTTTCGCATGACCGCAGTTGGTATGTCTATCAGGATGATCCGCAGGCAACGGTGCTGCGCAAACTCGAAAACGGCGAACTGATCGCTCAATGCAACGTTGCCGATATGGGAACGGTGGATGTTAAAACGATGACTTCGCTCGAAAAGTTTCAGCAGGATTTGATAACCGGTCTCGGTAAAAATTTCGGTAAAGTGGCCGCCGCGACTCAATACACGGATAAACGGGGATATAAAGTGTACAAAGTGCTGCTTGACGGAACTGTTGAAAACATGCCGATCCGCTGGATTTATCATCTCCTGACAGATGCGGACGGCAGGCAGTCGGTCGTTGTGTTTGTGGTCGAAGCCGCCATGCTGGAACAATTCGGCAGTGCAGATGACCTGCTGCTGGATACTTACCGGATGGGAAAATAGTGCGGTACTTCGTTTTATTGTACTAAAACATCGCGGCTCTCGCCGCCGCCGCCAAACTGCCACAGATCATCATCGGCTGTCGGTATCAACTCATATTTGAAACCGGCAGAAATGAAAATGTCCCGGATAATATGAAATTGTTCCGCCGAATCACCGTACACAAACACAGAAGGAAAATTGACTGAATGGGCATACTGTCCTTGTCCTAACAACGGCAGAATCTGTTTTTTTAATGCTTCCGCATCGTCCGCAGGAATTCCTCTTGTTGTTTTGGGAACACCTAATTCATTGCCTTTGTAATCAAAATCTTCCCGGCGGCTGACAACATAGAACCGGTTAAAACGGAGAACAAAATAAATCGGACGTTTCGCACCGGCATCCTGTAATTTCGGAAGATACAAGACCTCATTCCGCTCTGTTTTTGTTTCATTATTTTTGATGTTCTTTTCTTTCTGTGCAATTTGCTGTTCCAATTCATCAATTTCGCTCTGCAATTTTTCCGAAGACGTTTTGATGGCATGTTTGTCCTGCTGATGCTGCGTCAGTTCCCTGTCAAGTTTTTGTTTTTCCTGTTCCAGTTGCTGAATCTGCTGCGCCATTTGAGCGGCTTGTTTCTGCAATTCCAGCAATTCTTTTGCGGCGGCAAGTTGCTGACTGACCAGTTCGGCTTGTTTGACGGCAGCGGTTCCTTTTGCGGACAAAAGTTTGAAGAATAACTCGGCTGCCTGCTGTTCCGCCGTGTCTTTCGGCTTCGGTATAGAAGCATGCAGTGTTTCAATCAGCACTTCGGATGCCGCAATATCGGCAGATATCTGGTCGAGTTGCTGCTGCAATTCAGCAATTTTTTCCGGCGTATTGTCTTCCGGTTTTTTGATCACTCCTTCTGTCTGCCGGATCAGAATCGCCAGCAAAATGGCAATGAACAATATCCCACCGAATACGTTACATATCGTATCGAGAAATAACTCCAAACTGGACGGAACGGAACGTTTTTTTCTCATATTTTATTCTGCTGTTTGTAAATCGGTTTTTTCGCCGATGACTTGTAAACCGACCTCGAAACCGCGTGCCTGAAGATTTTTTATCACTTCGTCTTGCTGACCGAACCGCGACGGACGGACATAGATCACAAAGAATTCCTTTGCCGTATTCCGTTTTCCTGCCCAGTCATAAAACCGGCTTGCCGATGAAAACGTCTGCCTCGGCGAACCGTCCGTTGCGATAACCGAAATCGTTCCCTGTCCGTAGAGAAGAATGTAAGCGGTTTTTTCCATGTCCTGCGGAATCGTAACTTTGACCTGCGGTGAAACGTGTTCGGCAATTTTTTGAGCCAATGCGGCATTTTTGGCTCGCAACTCCTGAACCTTTGCCTGCAATTCTGTTTCTGTTACCGAAATATCTTTTTTTTGTTTTTCCAATTCGGCAATCGTATCGTGCTGTTTTTTGATCTCCTGCTGCAAATCGGCAATTTCCTGCATTGCCGGATTCTTTCGGAGTTCTGCCGATTTCTTTTGAGTTTCGTCAAGTTTCTTTTCCGTTGCGGCAATATCCGATTCAAGCCGGGCAACGGTTGATTGCAGGGCATCGATCTTTTCTTGTGACGGAGTTACCGATTCTGATTGTTCCCGTGCCTGATGCAGTTCGGCAACGGCATTCTGCAATTCTGTTTTGACGGCATGAAGAGCGTCAATCTGCTGTTTTAGTTCTTGTACAGAAATAACCGGAGACGGCGGTGCGGCAGACATCCGCGACACCAGTTGCAGGATCAGGATTAGTGTCATCAGGATCACGATGCCGACAACCGACATAATAATATCCTGAAACGAAAAGAGCGAAATCGGATTTTTTTCCCGTTTCATGTCAGGCATCTCCTTCGTTTTGCCGGTATGAGACCTTCAAGTGGGCGACGATATTCCGGTTGCAGTATTCGGAGCAGGCGATAAGATGTTCTTCTTCGCTTTTCCGCATTGCGGTTGCCCAAAGATGCAGAAACAGAGCCAATACTAACGCCACAAGCGTTGTTTCAAAAGCCGTTGCCAAACCGGCGGTCACTTCTTGCAGCGAACCGGTGAGGGCTTCAATATCGCCGCCTGCGGATAAGACGCTGCCGAATTCGCCGATGGCTGCCGAAAGTCCTTGTACGGTGCCGATGAAACCGAGAACAGGTATCGCCCATAAAAAACCGTTGAGCAAACTGTAAGACGTTTCGACATTCTCCATATCTTGTTCGTTGCAGGAGCGTAAAATATCGCTGACTTCGGAAATCATACCGATATTTTTCAGATTGGAAAGTGCGCCGGTAATACGGTTAAACAGGAAAAACAACCTCGGCTGTTCAACCTGCATGTCTACATTCCGCAAAACCTGATCGACGGTGTTCGGCGAGAGGATAAATCCTGCTTCCGGCAGGATCGTAATGCCGAGTGCTTTGCGCTGAATCCGGATTTTTGTCCATTTGAAAAGCAGGATTGCTGCTGCCCAGAAAGCGAGAAAAACCATCAGAAAAGGGGTGAAGCCGCGTTTGGTAAACATGTCGGCAAACCAGTTCTCCTGCATGAAAAGCAACAGGTAAAATACGATCGATCCGCCGAAAGCGAGAACGGCACACAAAACAGAATTAACGGCCGTGAACTTTCCGCCGGTCACTCCGAACTTGGTTTCAATGTCGTACTGATGCCATGATAATGGGCGGAGACTGCTGCTCATCGTTGTTTATGTTTGCTTGTTATCGGTATAAAATCAGTGTGTTATTTCAGTCCGGCGGCGAATTCTTTGAGTGTTTTGCACGTTGCCGCCGAAACGGTCAGCACATCCAAATCGCTTGTGTCGGAACAAGCATTGACCGCATGGACGATGTTCTGCGGCACTTTGCCGAACCGGGCTTGCAGAAACGAAACGACTGCCTCACGTTTACCGCCGACTTTGCCCCGGGCTTCGCCTCTGGCTTCGCCAAGAGTAACGCCTCTGGCTTCACC
>JAIRPZ010000004.1 GCA_031256755.1 Planctomycetaceae bacterium | reverse complement strand
TCTACGGCTGTTCGTTCAGAGGTTGTAATTTTACCAGAGCGGTTATCGGCGGCGTAGATTTTCATGATAGCGATTTTACCGGAGTCAACTTGGAAGATGTCGAATTTTGTGTCGGCGGCGACGGAAGTGCCGACTATACTGTTAATCTTTCACAAGTGAAAGGGCTTACGCTGCAACAAATAAAACAAACCAATAATTACAGAAAATGTTTTCCCGCCTATACGGCATATGATGGCGACACCCCATGTCCGCGAGTTAAACTTCCCTCCGACATTCAAAAAGCCCTTGATGAGGAGCGGAAACAAAAGGACAAAGATAAGAAGCAGAAGTGAGGCAATCGGGAAACTGCCGAAAGAATGCCTCTTTTCCCGACCAATTTTATGCCGGGCATTTTTTCGTTTTTTCTGAAACCGGTCTGGACAAGCGGGGGAATTTCGGTTACAATACGGTGATATTGGAACAATTATTCGGGTTTTATTCCCTTGTTCACGATGAAATTAAATGAAAACGGACTCCGCATAAAGCGGAAACGGGACGGATTATCCGTGCGTCAATGGGTTGTTTTAGCCGCCGCCTTTATTGTCGGAATCGGCTCCACATTTGTTGTCCGGGAAATTTTCCCGCCGGCATCAGCACAGGCAGGCGTGATCCGCACGTCCGGGCTGACAGATTATCACACAAAATAAGCCGCCGCAGAGCCGCATTGCCAAGCACAAAAAGTACCGCCGGAGGCAATCCTGATAAAACGGATGGCTGGAAAACGGGCGTTGTCAAACAACTCAAACAACATTGTTAAACAGCATTTTCAGAAAATACTGCAAGGAGGAAGAGACGATGGGAACGCGGATCCCGCTTGATAAGTCGTACATTGAACAGAAAGAATTGGAAAAAAAACTCGAATGGAGTACCGCCGAATTGGGGTTGTCGGTGCGGACAACGAACTGCCTTGACGAACAGGGCATCTGCACCATCGGCGAGTTGCTTGCCTGTACACGGGCAGACTTGCTGCAAATCGCCAATTTCGGGGAAAAAACGCTTGAAGACGTATACCTCGCTTTGGAACGTCTTGGATTTTACCGGGCAGACCGCCGTCCGCAAACCGCAAAATCCGCCTAAATAAAAAGAGCGGAAACGATCAAGTCCTTGACGACCCGATTTTATGTCCCGCTTTTTTCCTGATGCCGGAGAAGCCGATGAGTCCGGTTTCCTCTGTGTTTGCAGCGATCTTTCCCCGGACCGGCTGATCGATGCTTATACGCACGGAATTTTCCCTTGGCCTTTTCCGCATCCTTACCGGCGAGGAGCATTCTGTACCGGCTGGTTTTCGCCCGATCCCCGGTCGGTTTTCGAGTTTGATCAGTTTCATGTTCCCCGCCGTCTTGACCGGACTTGCGGAAGCGGGCGTTTTCATGTTGTTTCGGATACGGATTTCCCCGGAGTGATCCGCGGCTGTGCGGAGCGGCACAATGAAGACGGAACTTGGATCACCCCGGAATTGACGGACGCTTATATTCATCTGCACCGGCTCGGTCTAGCGCACAGCGTGGAAACATGGCGGAACGGACAACTTGCCGGCGGAGTGTATGGTGTGGCCGTCGGCGGACTGTTTGCCGCCGAATCCATGTTTTACCGGGAGCGCGACGCATCGAAAGTGGCGTTGACATATTTGATCCGTCATTTACAAAAACAGGGTTATTTGCTGGCGGATATTCAAATGAAAACGGCGCACACAGCCCGCTTCGGTGCAGTCGAAATCTCCCGGCAGGAATATCTCCGGCGGCTTGAAACGGCGGTGCGGTGTGAAAGAAATTTCGGAACGGTCAATTCTGCCGGCGTGCAGAATCCTTCCGTATAAAATTTTCCCGTGTGAAATTCTCCTGCCTACTTTACATTCGGCCGCAACCGGTTATCATGGTCAGGCATTACAACGATAACCTCAAACTTACCCCTATTTTAATCAGGAGAATAACGTGAGCGAAGGCAAATTCAAAATGGTTGACGGCAACGAAGCCGCAGCCCTCATAGCCCATGCCTGCAATGAAGTCATGGCGATTTATCCCATCACCCCCTCGTCAACTATGGGGGAACTTGCCGATGACTGGGCGGCAAAAGGAACAAAAAATATTTTCGGCACCGTACCGCATATCATCGAAATGCAGTCCGAAGCCGGTGCCGCCGGTGCCGTTCACGGCTCGCTGCAAGCCGGTTCACTAACGTGTACATTCACCGCATCACAGGGATTACTCCTGATGATTCCGATTATGTTCAAAGTCGCCGGCGAGCAGACACCGACTGTTTTCCACGTTTCCGCCCGAACCGTTGCGGCACACGCCCTCTCCATTTTCGGCGACCACAGCGATATTATGGCGTGCCGGAGTACCGGCTGGGCGTTCCTCGGCGGCGGAACCGTACAGGAAACCCACGATATGGCTATGATTGCCTACGCCTCTACCTATAAAACGAAAGTGCCGTTCCTGCATTTCTTTGACGGTTTCCGCACTTCCCACGAAGTCAACCGGATTGAACCGATTGCAGAAGACGTTATCCGGCAAATGCTCGATATGGACGCAATCACCGCTTTCCGGCAGCGGGCTTTGTCCCCCGATAATCCGCTTATCCGCGGCACCGCCCAAGACCCCGATGTCTTTTTTCAGGCACGCGAAGCCGGAAATTCCACAACAGCGAAAGTTCCCGCCGCCGTTCAGGAAGAAATGGACAAATTCGCCAAACTGACCGGCAGAGCCTACCATTTATTCGATTATTTCGGGGCGAAAGATGCCGACCGCGTCATTGTCGCCATGGGGTCTTCCACCGGTGTCATCGAGGAATACCTCGACAACGTCAAAAGCGGCGAAAAAGTCGGTCTCGTCAACGTCCGTCTCTACCGTCCGTTTGACGGCAAACGTTTTGTTGAATCCCTGCCGAAATCGGTGAAAAAAATCGCCGTTCTCGACCGGACAAAAGAACCGGGCGCAATGGGCGAGCCGCTTTATCAGGACGTTGTCGCCGCTCTTGCCGAATACGGGACAGGCGATAAACTGACGGTGACACGCGGACGCTACGGTCTTGCCTCGAAAGAATTTTCACCGGCAATGGTCAAAGCGGTCTATGACGAACTGGCGAAATTTTCGCCGAAAAAAGAATTCACCGTCGGCATCAACGATGACGTAACGCATTTAAGTTTGACCTTCGACCCGCATTTTTCCACCGAAGCGGACGACGTGAAACGGTGCTTGTTCTATGGTCTTGGCAGCGACGGAACGGTCGGTGCCAACAAAGATTCGACCAAAATTGTCGGCGAACACACTCACCTTTCCGCACAGGGTTATTTCGAGTACAACTCGAAAAAGGCGGGCGGCATCACGATTTCCCATCTCCGGTTTTCGCCCCGTCCGATTAAGGGTTCCTATTTCATCACGAAAGCGAATTTCGTGGCGTGCCACCAATTCGTTTTCACGGAAAAACTGGACATGCTTTCGCATCTTGTCGAAGGGGGAACGTTCCTGCTCAACTCTCCTTACGGACCGGACACTGTTTGGGACAATCTGCCGGCGGAACTCCAGCAGGACATCATCAGCAAGAAAGCGAAGTTTTACGTTGTCGATGCGGTCACGGTGGCGCGGGAAGCCGGAATGGGCAACCGTCTGAATACCGTGATGCAGACATGTTTCTTCCAGTTGGCGAATATTTTTGCCACTGCCGAAGAAGCCATCGGCTACATCAAAGGGGCGATTAAAAAAACCTACGGCAAAAAAGGAGAGGCGGTCGTCCAGAAAAACTATGCGGCGGTGGATGCGTCTATTGCGGCACTGAAAGAGGTGAACTATCCGAAAACGGTTTCCTCGAAACTCCGGCGGCACACCGGTACGGTTGGGCAGCCGCCGAAATTCGTCAAGGAAGTTCTCGGCGAGATTCTGGCGGCGCGCGGCGGTCAACTGCCGGTCAGTGCGCTGCCTGCGGACGGAACGTTTCCGACCGCAACGGCGCAATACGAAAAACGGAATATCGCCATCGACATTCCGGTTTGGGACCCGAATGTCTGTATTCAATGCGCTCAATGTTCACTGGTTTGTCCGCACGCCGCGATACGGTACAAAGTTATCGAACCGTCGCTGCTTTCCAAAGCACCGAAAACGTTCAAGTCGAAGGACTACAACCTGAAAGATTTCCCCGGCTATAAAGCCGCCATTCAGATTGCGCCGGACGACTGTGTCGGCTGCGGACTCTGCGTTCAGAACTGCCCCGGCAAAAACAAGGAACAGGAAGGACGCAAAGCCATCAACATGGAAGACAAGAAAAACACTATCGAAGCCGAGCGGGAGAACTGGGACTTCTTCCTTTCCATTCCCGATGCGGACAGGTCGAAAGTGAACATGGACACGCCGAAGGGGTCGCAACTTTTGCAGCCGCTCTTTGAATTTTCCGGTGCGTGTCAGGGCTGCGGCGAAACGCCGTATATTAAACTGGTGACGCAATTCTTCGGCGACCGGATGCTTGTCGGCAACGCGACGGGCTGTTCCTCTATTTACGGCGGGAACTTGCCCACTACGCCTTACACGAAGGATGCTAACGGACGCGGACCGGCTTGGTGCAACTCGCTCTTTGAAGACAATGCCGAATTCACACTCGGCATGCGTGCGGCCGTTGACCAGCAAAACCAATTTGCCAAAGAAATCATCACGGCGAAGCGGGACAAAATCGGTGCGGAACTCGTGGACAATTTGCTGAACAACAAGCAGGAAACGGAGGCGGAAATTGCGCAGCAGCGGGAATGGGTGAAGGCATTGAAGGCGAAGATTATGCAGTGTTCTTCGCAGGGGGGATGCAGTTGCGAAGAGACGGCGACGGGCATGAACCTTTACAACATTGCGGATTCGCTGGTTCGCCGGAGCATTTGGGCATTCGGCGGTGACGGCTGGGCATACGACATCGGCTATGGCGGTTTGGACCATGTGGTGGCTTCCGGCAGGGATGTGAACATTTTGGTACTGGACACGGAAGTTTATTCCAACACGGGCGGTCAGGCATCGAAATCTACGCCGAAGGGTGCGGTGGCGAAGTTTGCGGCGGGGGGAAAACCGACGCGGAAAAAAGACCTCGGCATGATGGCAATGGCATACGGCAACGTGTTTGTGGCGCAGATTTCGCTTGGTGCGAATGCGGGACATGCGATTAAAGCCGTCCGTGCGGCGGAAGCGTATCCGGGACCGTCGCTCATCATTGCTTATGCTCACTGCATTGCTCACGGCATTGACACGAAAGTTGGTTTGGAATTGCAGAAGGAGGCGGTGAAATGCGGCTACTGGCAGTTATACACGTATGACCCGCGCAAATCGCAGCCGTTGGAGGTGGTGTCGAAAACGCCGGAGGGTTCGGTGAAGGATTTCGAGTTGAAGCAGAACCGGTTTGCGTTGTTGAATCGGGCGAAGCCGGAAGTCTTCGAGAACCTTGCGGGACAGACGCAGCAAGAGGTGGAAGACCGCTTTGCTTTCTACACAGCCCTTGCTGCTGCGAAACGGTAGTCCTCGCCGACGGACAATTAACAGAGAGAGCGGCGGGACATACACCCGCCGGTGCTAGTTGCACGGGCGGTATTTCGGAAACGCACCAAATATGCCCGTCCGGCAAGGACACGGCGGGCGAATTCCCACCGCTCTCTCATTATCTCTCTTGCTGCTGTCTGCCGTCTGCTGTCTATACAACATTCTACGGTCTGCCGCTCTGGATTGCGCCGCCAGTCATTTCGTGAACCGGTTTTTCATGAACTTTCGTTTTCATTGTATTTCTCCTTTTTAATGAGAATAAAATAACTACGATCAACGTGACGTGTTTATGTTTATTCTGCATTTGGTTGATTTCTGTCTAGACGTATTTTGTCATAGTAGTTGATGTAACAGAACATTCCATTGAGAGACCGAAAAACAAGCAGCGCGACTGACTCTCCGGTAAAAAAACGGCACTTGATTAAATCGCAAATCGTGATTAACCATCAGACGCTTTTGATTGATTGCGTTCATCAAAACAAAGGCATAGTTCACGACTTCAAGTGTAGAAAAGAATATTCATTGCAGGTTATCATCGAAGCGGGCAGCGGGAAAACTCGTTAATGCAAAGATAAAAACTTTAAGATGATGACGCATCCGTACCGCAACAGACGCAGGAAACATCTGTTGCGGACAAC
>JAIRPZ010000344.1 GCA_031256755.1 Planctomycetaceae bacterium | reverse complement strand
TTGTTTGGGCTTTGCCCGTGTGTGATCGTTCTGTCCTGTTCATAGGATTCTCCTTAACGGATGAGGGTTGAAATAACTACGCCGACGTGACGTATACATAGGAAGTATACCCTGAAACCGGAGAATTGTCAACAGCAGGAAACCAAAAATGCCGAAAATTGTTCCGCTGCGGGGGAAACTTGGCGGCGAACTAAATGGTTGTTTCCGCATGCATTTTATGTTAAACTAATGTCTTGCATCTGAAAGTTTATGCAAGGATGGATGCCCGAGCGGACGAAGGGACCGGTCTTGAAAACCGGCGTGCGGCAACGTACCGGGGGTTCGAATCCCTCTCCATCCGGTTATTTAATCCCCTCTTCCGGCGGATAACTCTTGTCAGAAAGCATTGGTCAAAGACAACTCTTCAATGACGATCTTTGCGGCGACCTCTTGTTCGGCAAGAACCGCCTGCAATTCTTTCAGATTCTGCCGGAGAAAGTCCGCCGCCGCCTCATTTTCAGGATCAAATGCCATTTCTAACCGTTTCGCCTTCGTGAAAAAACGAAGCGAAAGCGTTCCCAGATGATCAAGGTTAATCTTCATACGGACAGGGGCGTTACGCACCGCATGTTCACACGCCGCCGCAATTCTTTGCAGGTATTGCTGCCGGTCGGTTTCTTGCGTTTTCGTGTCATTTTTTGCCGCCGAAGGATTTTGACCGGCAGAGACCGACAAACTTTCCCACGCAACGGTATTCGGCACTGGACTTGGGACGCGGTTCGGTGTCGGTGCCGGTTCGGGCTGTAATTCCGAATTTTTCCGCTCTTCCGGCGGCTTCGGAGGTGAATCCGGCGAAAACAAACGGCGGATCGGACGCGTGTTTTCCGTGAAAATCGCCGTTAAATCAGCAAAAGGATGTTTTTTTATCGATTGCAGATTTTCGGTTTCTTCTTGTTCATCTTCGCTGTCATCGGATTCCGTTTCTTTGTTTTCAACGGATGGTCCCCACTTGCCGGAAAGCGTAAACAGAGAAAAAATTCGATGATCTGCTGCTGAAGGCATCGAAAATGCCGCCGCAGAAACAGACGGCACCGATCCCGGCAGCGAAACGGAAAGATTCACCGCCGTACCCGAAGTTCCGCCGGAAAGATTCGGACTGCCGGGCTGCGGCATAACCGGCAGCGAAACGGTTTGCGGCGGCGGAACGTGCTTTTTTGTTAAAATGCCGGGGATCGGAATGTCATTCAACAGCGGAATCTGTACCGTTTTTCCCGGATTAGCGGCGGTTTGCATTTGTCCACTGTCCGTTCCACCGGCACCGTTTTTGTGTTCCAAGCGGTGCGGACGTTCAATTTGCCGCTCGTATCCGGCTTCTTTGTCATGTTTCCGGGTTTCCGATTGATTCTGTAATTTCCGGTCAATCTGCGTTTGATACGTTTGTTCTGCCTGCTGTTGTTTAAGTTGCTGCCGGTTTTCCGCAATCTGTTTTTCGCGGTGCGGCGGTTCTTGTTCCCGCTGCGGTTTTGCCGCAATAATGTCCAAAAGAGCGGAAGCCGGCGATTCGCTGCCGGTACTGCTCTGTCCCGCATAACGGCTGCGCAGTGCTGCTGAAAATGCCTGCTGAATTGACTGCGCCGGCAAAACGGACGATTCCGCTGCCGATTTGGACAGCGGCAGCGGCGAAACAGATTCAGGTATTTTCGGAAAATCAATTGACATTCTAATCAGGGCATTCTCCGAAGGTTAGCGATTGTCCGCGGACTCCGCAAGAGCATTTGTCAAACGCGCTCAATTTGATCCTGCCGATATGCCGATAACTACAAAAGCCGCGCCGAAAAATGCCGCTAAAAATTACCGGTGCTGTCCGCTCTCTTGCAAACCGAACATATTTGGTCTACAATGGCTGGGAACAGATCGGTTCGGGCGGTACAAGATTGCATCCGCAGCCGGTTAAACCATTTCACATTAAGTAATAGAAACGAGATGTCTTCCAATACAAACTCCGCCGCATCCGCCGGAAAAATCGCCGCGATTACTCCGCAGGGACTCTATAACAAATGCATGGCTCTTGCCGGAAATCTTTGGTGGGCGTGGCATCCCGAAGTCATCGGCATATTCCGCTCCCTCGATCCTATCCGGTGGCGGCAACTCGGACACAATCCTATTGCGCTCCTGCACGAATTCACACCGGAACGCCTTGAAATCCGTGCTGCCGAACTCGTTCTTTATACCCGCATCGATCAGGCGTACCGCCGGATGACGGAATATATGAACACCAAAACCGCTTGGGCAGGACGGAATGTCGGCGTTCTTGGTTCACAGCCGGTTGCTTATTTTTCGCTGGAATTCGGAATCCACGAGTCCGTTCCGATTTACTCCGGCGGTCTCGGTGTGCTTTCCGGCGACCACATTAAAAGTGCCAGCGGTCTCGGCGTGCCGCTCGTTGCCGTCGGATTGTTTTACAATCAGGGCTACTTCAAACAGCATCTCGACATTGACGGCTGGCAACAGGAAGAATACCTCGATACTGCCGTTCAATTCCTGCCGCTTGAACACGCTCTTAATCCGAAAGGGGAGAAAGTTACGGTTTCCATTGAAACGCGGGGCAAAACGATTTACGCCAAAGTCCGGCAGATTAACGTCGGCCGGGTTCGGCTTCTGCTGCTGGACACTGATCTCGAAGAAAACGATCCTGCCGACCGAACTCTGACGAGCCGGCTTTACGGCGGCGACAACCGGACGCGTATCCGGCAGGAAATCGTTTCCGGCATCGGCGGTATCCGGGCTTTGAAAGCCCTCGGTATCACGCCCGGCGTGTATCACCTGAACGAAGGACACAATGCCTTTGCTCCTCTTGAAGCCGTCCGGCAGCGGATGGTCGAAGACGGTGCGAAATTTCAAGATGCCGCTGCCGATATTGCGCAAAAAACGGTTTTCACTACGCACACGCCGGTTCCTGCCGGTCATGACCGGTTCGACAGTGTGTTGATTGAAGAACATCTAGGACCGATTCGGGATCAACTCGGTATTGATCACAATCATCTGATGTCTTTCGGACGGGTTGATCCCAGCAATCACAGCGAACCGTTTTGTATGACGATTCTCGGTTTGAAAATGTCGCGGTACGCCAATGCGGTTGCGTCTTTGCACGGCGTGGTTTCCCGGCGGATGTGGCATTGTTTGTGGCCCAATTTGCCGGAAGAGAAGGTGCCGATTGGACACATTACTAACGGTGTTCACGTTCCGAGTTGGATGGCGTGGCAGATCAACACGCTTTTTGAGCGGCATTTACCGCCGTCGTGGTCGGAAGAATCCTATGATCCGAAGGAATGGGAAGCGATTCAAAACATTGATCCGGGCGAATTATGGGAAACGCACAATGCGTTGAAAAACCTGCTTGTGGCATTTGTCCGCCGCCGTGTAAGCCGCCAATGCCGGCGGAGAGGCGAAGCCGATGAGGTCATTGATCACGCAAGAACGATTCTTGATCCGCAAATTCTGACAATCGGTTTCGGTCGCCGGTTCGCCACGTATAAGCGGGCAACATTGGTGCTGAACGAAATTGACCGGATGGCACGGATTTGTAATGATTCCAATCGTCCGGTGCAGTTTATTTTTGCCGGCAAGGCGCACCCTGCCGACAAGCCGGGCAAGGAATTTATCCAAACGATTGCGGAATTGCGGAAGGATCCGCGGTTTCAGAATCGGTTTGTATTCATTGAGGACTACGACATTAATGTTTGCCGGCACATGGTGCAGGGCGTTGACGTATGGCTGAACAATCCGCGCCGTCCGCTGGAAGCATCGGGGACGAGCGGGATGAAGGCGGTGCTGAACGGGGCGTTGAACTTGTCGATTCTTGACGGTTGGTGGGCGGAAGCGTATGACGGCAGTAATGGTTTTGCTATTGGAAAGGGAACGAGCCATGTGGACGATGCCATTACGGATCAGCGTGATGCGGCTTCGCTCTTTGATGTGATCGAACACGAAGTTGTTCCGTTGTTCTACGATACGGATGAACATGGTTTGCCGGTGAAATGGATTAAGCGGATGATGAATTCGATCAGCACGCTGGCGTGGCGGTTCAGTGCCCACCGGATGGTGGCGGATTATACGACTGAAGCGTACCTTCCTGCTGCCGGCGGAACGAGTTGCAAAGTCGAGCGGTAGTTGGTTAAAATGAAAATAATGCACTTGCATATCGCAAAATTTTCAATGTAACCAAGGGGAATTGTTATTGGAATTCTTCTAATGCAAAATAGATACAGGTATTACATCGGATAGACAAGATGACATTCCGTACCGAAATAAGCAAACGTTTTTTGTCAGCAACGGCGGGTTCAAAAAACCGTTGGTTGTTCGTACGTTTTTTCATCGGAAGAATTCGTAGCCACGCCGAACTGTCCGAGAATCATCCTTCTGGAAGTCCCGCCGTTTGAGACAAAAACACCAAGTACCGTTAAACAGGGCATTGTTGTTACCGGAAAGATAAATATTCCGCAGAAAAATAAGATTGATACACACCTCGTTCTGTTGCTGGATAACGGGGCAGTTATGCATGTCTTCAAGAAAGGGGCTGATATAAAAACAATCAAACGGGATTTGGGAAGGATTGCTTATCATCCGTCTTTCAGTTGACGGAACCGTCGGGGAGTTACCGATAAAACTCGTCGGCTTTGTCCGCTGATATTGTCCGTTCCTTTAATTTAGTAATAGGAGATTTACAATGAGAACTTTCATCGGTATTGTGCTGGTGTTTTTCGGCACCTTGTCCCTTTTCCCGACCTTCGTGCCGGGAACCAACAACTGGTCTGCTCTTAGTTTCGCGGATGCAACTATGACATTGTGGCGGCAGAACCAATCTGTGTGTTTTTGATCTCATGACGCAGCGGTGTTTAGCAGTCCATCCTTGTCAAGACGGCTTTTCAGAAAGACCGACTTGGAAGCAAACCCCA
>JAIRPZ010000343.1 GCA_031256755.1 Planctomycetaceae bacterium | reverse complement strand
CTTGGTGCTTACGTCGTCGCGTGTTATGCGCGGCATCTTCAGTCGTATGAAGGGGAAATCCGACTTGAGGAGACGTGGCGTTCCCGTCTTGTTGACGAGAAGTTCCGCTTGCCGGTCTTTGGATAAGCACATTTCATTCTTCACCATTCCCCTACCAATGGCAAACTGGTTTTACTACGACAACAACGGACAGAAACAAGGACCGGTGACCGGTTCGCAACTGAAACAACTCGCTGCACAGGGTTTGGTGCTGCCGGAAACGGTTATCGAAACAGAAACGGGACGACAGGTAACTGCCAAAGAAGTCAAAGGGCTTCTTTCCGAACCGGCGACAGTCCACGTACCACTTCCTGCCGCAGAGGATTCGGCGTGGAACAATGTGAGAGCCGGTGCTGTTCCGGTATGGGAAGGGGTCAAGAAAGCCGCGAAGCATACCGCTCAAGCAGCCGCACGTGCGGAAAAACGCAGCGGATTATTCGCATGGTTGTTTGATTTTGGTTTCCGCGACCTCCGCATAACCTTTATCATAAGGATTGTTATCGGGATTATTTATGCCATTGGGGTTATTGCCGCAGTCGTCCTGCTGCTTTTGTCAATTTATGGTATCCTCGAAGCAATCGTTACACTGCCGAAACACAGTAACGACACTGTCCTTCAAGCAGTTTCGGAAGGGCATGGTGTGTTGGGGATATTATTACATCTCTTGTCGGTATTTCTAACGATATTTTTACTCGCCTGTTTTCGATTGTACTGCGAATTGGCGTTTTTCACGTGGGATTGGCTTGAAACAACACGAGATGCAGCGAAGCGTTTTATCGCCGAAGACAAGCGGAAATTTCCCGTCAACAACGATGACAATACGGAACGGTCATAGTTCCTGAACGAGAACAAAGAGCGACGGACAGTCCTTGACGGAAGGACTTGAATGAGAACCGGAAGAAAGATATAATGATAACGGTTTTTGGTAACAAGATTTTGCTAACAAGAAAAACAGGTCTGATCCATTATGCGTTACTCTCTGCTTATTTTGTCTATGTTTATATTGTCCGGTTTGGTCGGGAACAATCCTCTGCCGGCAGCCGCTCCGCATATTCTTTCTGCCGAGTCGGACATCATTTTCGGAAAAGGAGTTCACGCCTTTTTTGATAAAAAGTACCAAGAAGCCGCTGCCATTTTGGTCAAAGCGGAAGAAATCCAAACGCCTGACCCGCGTCCCTACTATTTTCTGGGGCTTTCCTATCTGCGGTTAAAAGACCGTCTGTCTGCCGAAGCGTATTTCAAAAAAGCCGCCCGGCTGGAATATGAGAATCAAACAGTCCGGGAATTCGAGGTTGCCGAATCTCTGCGGCGAATTCAGGGACAAGAGCGGGAACGTATCGAAAATTACCGTTTGGAAGCCAAGTTAGCGTCTCAACGTTCTGCCGCCCGGCTGAATGAAGCCCTTTACGGAAAAGGAACAGCCGGGAAAACGCCTCCGCCAGTTTCTATACCTGCCGCCGTACCTGATCCTTTATCTTTGCCGGAGAAGAAAATACCGGCGGAAATCGGTCAGGACATTGATGCCGACATCAGGAAGAACGTGATCAAACCGGAGCCGGTGAATCCGACAGGGCAACCGATCACCGACAGCGGCGAAACAGTTTCATCGAAAAAACCGTCCGTTTTTGAGAATCTGCCGGATATTCCTATTGAGACGGTTCTCAAAGAGCCGGAAACCGCATCGGGCGAGATGCCGGCAGAAGAAGAAAAAGGCGTAGCAGGTTTTTCCGCGGCAGGCGGTCAGCCAACGGCGAAAAAATTCTTTGATTGGCGCAGTCATTTCTCCGCAGAGGAAGAAACGTCCAAGCAAATCGGTAAGGGATTCGGCAAGACCCTCCGTCCTTTTCTTTTGAAACAAAAAGGGAATTCGGCAACGGCGGAGGAACCGTCTGATGCAGTGCCGGCAGATGTTCCGGCAAAAGAACCCGTTACGGCTCCGGGTGATCCCGACACTGAAACGGGCGGTTCTGCCGCTTCCGAAACCGTACCGGAATCTGTTCCCGAAAAGGAGACCGATCAATGACGGAAAAGGTTGTCCAAGATGTTGTCTCTGCGGCTGTACGGGACAAAATGGAAACATTGCAGGATTTGCTCCGCAAACTCGGCCGTGTGGTTGTTGCTTTTTCGGGCGGCGTGGATTCTACGTTTCTGCTGAAAACGGCACGCAGTGTTCTTGGTCGTCAGGTCATTGCCGTAACGGCAAAATCCTGTACATTTCCGCGGCGTGAACTCGAAGAATCTGTCCGGTTTGCCGCACAGGAAAACATTGAACACATCATTGTCGAATCGGATGAACTGGACATTGCCGGTTTTTCCAAAAATCCGGTGAATCGGTGTTATCTTTGCAAAACGCAACTTTTTACGAAAATCCGGGAGATTGCTGAACAGCGGAATTGTCCGCACGTTGCTGAGGGATCGAATGTTGATGACGGCGGCGATTACCGTCCCGGTTTGCAGGCGATTGCGGAACTTGGGATTCTTTCACCGCTGCGGGATGCCGGTCTGACCAAACAGGACATCCGGCAACTTTCCCGCGAAATCGGATTGCCGACGTGGGAAAAACAAAGTTTTGCATGTCTTTCTTCCCGGATTCCTTACGGCGAGGAAATTACGCGGGAACGCCTGCAAATGATTGATTTGGCGGAACAATATCTGCTTGATAAGGGATTCCGGCAGGTACGTGTGCGGTTGCATGATAAGTCGGCGCGAATTGAAACGGATGAAGCCGGTTTGCAGCAACTGTTGACGAAGTCCGTTAGGGAAGATATCTGCCGCCGGTTTAAGGAAATTGGATTTGCTTATGTTTCGGCGGATTTGCGGGGCTACCGCACCGGCAGTATGAACGAAACATTGCCGATTCGGCAGCCGTGATCGAAACCGCCGCCGGCATTTTCCACGCACCGGACAATTTTCGGCATTTTCGTTTTCCGCTGTTGACAATTCTCCGGTTTCGAGGTATACTAGACGTAGATACGCTATGTCGGCGTAGTTATTTTTTTACCTCTTTATGAAAAGGAGAAATACCATGCACACGAAAATTTT
>JAIRPZ010000338.1 GCA_031256755.1 Planctomycetaceae bacterium | reverse complement strand
CGCTGAAGGACTTTGAAAAACTGCTCGGCAAATAACGTTTCCGCATTGATCATAGAAATGACCGTTCTCGTTAATAAGCAAAAGTATACTTTTGCAAAAGAATATTTCTGTTGAAATATGTCACAAAATCACAAAAAACGATGTGTTTTCTACTTTGCCGCAATATTCTTGTTACTAGGGGCTATCGCTGCTGTAGTCATCCAAAAACAAAACGAGAGTGCCGCTGCTATAGCCGTTGCTATAAATGCAACGGAACGGCACCACATTCAAGATGCTAATTTTTGGGGAATAGTGAGTCTTGCGGCTGCCGCACTTGCAATTTTCTCTTGGGTTATCGCTATATGGTGTCATGAGAAGCACCGCTGTGTGTTGATATCTGTCATCGTGCTTCTCTTGTTCTACGTTTGTCTAAAACTAATAATCGTGTGAATTCGTCCTTGTCCGGGAGTTTTGAATAGCCCGGACAATGCGTGAACCATTAGACATTTGCAAACGTTGACAAGCGGATAAATGCCGGGTAAGATACGGCTCTTTCATTCCTCATTTGTTATTCAAGGTGAAACAATGAAATATATTCTGATTTTGACAACGGCAGTTTTTTGGTTGACTGGTTCAATGTTTGGAACCGGCGGTTTTTCCGGCAACGTTCTTTTTGCTGACGAACCGGGCTACACGGACACGCCGTTTTTGCCGGATTCCAAGTGGCGGGTTCACGACCAAACCCGCCCGCAGCCGCCCAAAGTCGTTCCCGGTACCGGCGATTTGGGAAGCACTCCGCCGTCCGATGCGGTTCTTCTTTTTGACGGCACCTCCCTCAAACACTGGAAACCGGCAAAAAAAGGAACGGCAGGCGATGATAAAATTGCGGACGGTGTCCTCGATATTCTCCAAACCGGTACGCTGCAAACGAAAGCGGAATTCGGCGATTATCAACTGCATCTGGAATGGCGGTCGCCGCCGGAAGAGGCGGGAAAAAGCGACCGGATGACTTGGGGCAACAGCGGCATTTTTCTGATGGGACTGTTTGAAATCCAAATCATCGAGTCGCACGACAGTTATATTTATGCGGACGGCAATGCCGGTGCGGTGTACGGACAATATCCGCCGCTGGTCAATCCGGCAAGAAAACCGGGCGA
Source organism: Planctomycetaceae bacterium (assembly GCA_031256755.1). GTDB lineage: Bacteria > Planctomycetota > Planctomycetia > Pirellulales > Thermoguttaceae > WRKP01. The sequence goes on along the minus strand of JAIRPZ010000338.1, from coordinate 7,257 downwards.
GTGGCAGAGTTTCGATATTTTCTTCACGGCACCGAAATGGGCAGACGGCAAACAAACGCAGCCGGCACACGTGACCACTCTGTACAACGGCGTGCTGGTGCAAAACAATGTTCCGATATTGGGAATGACCAAACATAAGGCATTGCCCGGCAAGTATCCGGTCAATAAGAGTACCGGTCCTGTCCTTTTGCAGGAACACCATTCGGCGGTGAAGTTCCGCAATATCTGGATTCGCCCGCTGGAAACACCGCCCGCTGCGGCGCACTGAAAGAAAATCGTATCAAAAAAGTCAAACCCAAACGCGTCTGCCGTCCGAAACGGCAGCGGTTACGGTTATTTTTGCGGTATTTCCGGTTCATTGCTCACGATAATCTTTCCGACCATTTCGTTGTTCGGAAAATTGACCAGCACGTAAGTATTTCGTCCCGGTTCGACCCGAATTTGTTTTGTTTGTTCGCTGCCGTATTTTGCGGAACTGTCCGACAAAACATAGCCCCGTTGTGCTAACGAATAACTCCTTGAAAGCGGCTGCACCGTTAATCGGTGTTCTCCTGCCGGAACTTCCAGCCGGACAACCTGAATTTCCGCCGGCAATAAATTCCAGCATCGGGTATCGGCAGTTTCCATACTTTCCCAAACCATTCCGCCGACTTCCATCGCCAGCCCGACCCACGGATTTGCATCGGCCGCATCCTTTGCTCCGTAAACGATCCCTTTTTTCAACGCCCGGCGCACCACTGCTCTGGCAATGATCTGCGGTTTCACCGCTTCAAATTGTTCTTCCGCCATTCTGCCGATGTCGGTAATTGTTTCCGTCCGCCCGTTCCATTGACCGTCTATCGAAACAGCAAGAGCCGAAACGGTTTCACGCGGACGGACAATGCACGGAATCATCACCGGCGCGAAATCGGGAATGGCTGCCCGGCTGCTGTTCATACTTAATATCCACGTCGCATAAAACTGGGCGGCTTGCAAGACATCGCAATTCTGCTGCATTTTATAAGGTCCCGAACCGACCAGCCCGAAAACATAAACCGCTCCGTTGCCGGGCTGTACCGGTACGCCATGTCGGGCGCGTTCCAAATCCCGCTGTCCCTGTGAAAAATTCGGTTCCCAGCGACATACATTTTCGTAACATTTAATTACGTCATCAAAATTGCGGTAGGCGGCTTCCTGCATCGTTCCGATGAGATACTGCCCGACGGCAACGTGCCGGTACGCTTCTGCTTTCGGGTTGACGGTCTTGCTTTTATCTTTCGGGTCCTGCATTGAGCCGGCGTGAACAATTTCGTTTTGTTTCCTGCCGATTTGCAGCGCATACGCCGGTGCGTCTGTTCCGTCGTGCATTAAATTGGCGAGAGCCAGAAAAACGCGGATAAGAACTTTTTCATAGTCCTCGCCGGAGTAGGAAACGGCATTGTCATCGGTCAGCATGGACAGCGTTTTTTCGGCGGTTTTCCGTTCTCCGGCGAGATCGTGTTGATCGAAATGATCGCGGACTTCCCGGAGAATTTGTTCTGCTTCTTTCGGTTTTCCGCTGCACAATTCGATGACAGCCCGATTGAGTTTCAGCACGTCGTCATCGGAACGTTTTTTCTTTTTCAGGGCTTTTCCGATTTCGGCATCGGCTTTGGCAAGATCGCCGCGGGCAAAATGACTGCGGACGGCAAGCGACCGCTCGCCGAAACTGGAACAGCCGGAAAAAAGGGAGACCGCCGCAAGGGAAATTGCTGTTAATAAGAAAAACATTAGCCGCATACCGGCGGACTCTAACGATTTCCGGCAGCGGGGGCAAGAGGAAAACAGACCTGCGGCAAGACCTCAATCAAACGGTTTCGCCGCATCATGAGGAATCGTTGTCATCCGAAATATACAATTAGGACAAGGCGGCAAAATGTTTGCAATTCCGGCGGATCAGCATTTTGCCGGATGTCCGATTTGACCGCAGCCGTTAAAACCCGCAAAACGGGATTGCCCGCGGACAGTCAGACAACTCCCTTGACAATTCAGAAAAATCATTTAGAATTCCGGCTTTCACGGTGATCGTAGTTCAATTGGTTAGAGCACTGGATTGTGGTTCCAGTTGTTGGGGGTTCGAGTCCCCTCGATCACCCTTAACCCTTAACAACTGCAATGGATCTTGTTATCGGCGGTACCGGTTTTCTTGGTCGGGAAATCACTTGTCAATTGCTGGAGCGGGGGAAAAAAGTCCGAACTCTTTGCCGCCGCAATGCGGATATTCCGAAAGGTGCGGAACTGATCATCGGCGACATCACCGACCGGTCTTCGCTGCAAAAGGCGTGCCGCGGAATCGAAACCGTCTTTCACACAGCGGCACTTCCGAGCATCACCGTTCATTGGCAGCCTTTTTATGAAACGAATGTTCTCGGTGCCGAAAATGTGCTGAACGCTTGTCAGGAAACGGGCGTGCAAAAACTGATTTACACCAGCAGTGCCAGTGTTGTTTTCAACGGGAGGTCGCAGCCCGGAGTCGATGAAACCGCCCCCTATCCGTCCAAGTTTTTGGCTCATTATCCGCACAGCAAGGCCATAGCGGAAAAAATGATTCTCGATGCCGGATTGAGTCCGGCAAATCCGCTGTTGACGTGTTCGATTCGTCCGCACGTCATTATCGGCGAGCGCGACCGGCATTTGATTCCCCGATTGCTTGACCGTGCCAAAAAGGGGAAACTTTTTCGGGTCGGCAGCGGCAGGAATATGATCGACATTACTTTTGTCGAAAATGCGGCTTTGGGGCATATTCAGGCGGCGGAAGCATTGACCGGCAAAGGCAGTCCGGTGAACGGCAATGCCTATTTTCTTTCGCAGGGAGAACCGGTGAACTGCTGGGAATGGATTGACAATGTGCTGGTGATGAAGGGACTGCCGAAAGTCAGGCGGTCCCTTTCTTTGCCGGCGGCGTGGACACTTGGTACTGCGTTGGAAGTGTGGTATAAAATTTGGCGTTTGCGGGGCGAACCGGTGATGACGCGGTTTCTTGCGGCGACTCTTGCCGAAACCCATTATTTGAACATTGCCAAAGCCCGTCAGGACTTCGGTTATGCTCCTGTTCTTTCGATGGAAGAAGGCATGAAACGATTAGCGGCGGCGATGCGTAAAATTTAACGGCTGGCAGTGAATGTTGCCGCTCGTAACGGTTTCCCGTTTCGCCCGATTAACCGCCGCTCTCATTTTGGAAACGTCCTAGAAACTGCCGTTCCAGCCGAGTTTGGAACGCAGCGACTCATAGTAGCAAAAGCCCGGAACAGCAACCGTTTTGAACGTTTGACTTGCCCGCGTGATCCGCACCGAATCGTCCGGTGCGATTTCGGCAACGCGGTTTCCGTCTACAATCAACTCTGACGGCTGCAATGTCCGCAGTTCCAAAAAACGGTCGGGCGAGTCCACCAGCGGACGATTACTCAATGTATGCGGACTGATCGGCGAAATCACCACTGCATCCATATCTTTGCGGAGAATCGGACCGCCGCTCGATAAACTGAATGCGGTCGAACCGACAGGCGTGCTGATGATCAGTCCGTTGCAGCGGTATGTTGTCACCAATTCACGGTCAATCGACAATTCCACATCAATCGGGCGGGCGGCATGCACCGCATGAACTACCGCTTCATTCAGTACCAAATACTGCGAAGCGGGTTCGGTTTGATTCCTGCGGAACAACCGGCAATGCAGCAGCAAATGTTTTAGCACCGGCAGTTCCAGCAAATCCGGGCGGTCGAGAAGAGGAATGAGTTCATCCGCCTGAATGGTCGAAAGAAAACTCAATGTTCCGAGATGCACCGCCAAAACGGGAATCTGGTTGGTTCCCATTTGACAAACGGCACGAAGAATCGAACCGTCGCCGCCGAAAACGATCGCCAGATCGGCAGAAAAGCCGGAAACATCTTTTTGACCGGTGTAATCCTCGGTCAGAATATTGGCACGGCGTGCGATTTCCGGTCGGAGATTTTCGACGGTTCGCCGCACACCGTCTTTTGTTCCGTTTCCTAATAAAATGACATCCATGCCGGTATTATACACCGTTCCTGCACACGCACCGCACCGGCAGCACAATCCGCAATACTGCCTGCCCCAGTTTTCCTTGAAAAATAAATTTATTGTTGCCGTCTGTCTTTGCAGAAAATTGTGGTATAATAAAGAACGCTGTTTATTACAGAACTAAAACCACTCCCGCCTCAAAACGGGAAAACAATACTACCATGGGAAGAAAAAAAATTGAACATAAAGTGAGGGTGCCGCTGAAGTGGCACGCCTCGCAGGAATCGGATGAAATGATCTTTTCCGTGTGCGACCGCTATTTTATGCAACTCGGACACGCTGCTAAAGATGAAGCCAACGACGTGGACGTTGACAGCGACTTGAATTGCGGTGCCGCCACCGGAGTCGCACGCTGGGTGCAAAAAACAAAGGGACGCTCCGACATTACCCGGGAGAAAATTTATCCCATGTTCTGGGAAGCATGTCACCGCGGTTTCCTTCTTTTACAGCCGCCGCCGGAAAATCTGCTTTGCAAAAAGTTGACAAACCGTTATGCGCTGTACAAGCATCCCGGCGAAGTCACCGTCATCAATGTCAGCGGTGAAACCGCCGCCCAGCACGTAACCTCCACCGCTGCCGACACGATCATCGAACTCATTGAACGCGTCTGGCGGGAAAAGAAAGAACAATTTCCGAACGACCCCGAAAAGCAGGCGGTTCACCTCGGAATGGGTGCGGGCTATGCGACGATGCTCGTTGCCCGGCGGCTGGCGTACAAAATCCGGTCGGGTGCGGAAGTGCCGCATATCGTCCTCCATGCGATTTCGTCCGGCGGTTTTTTGCCGCATGAACCGCACAAATCGCCGTCCACATACTTTTCGTTTTTCGATCCGGCATTGATGAATGTCAAATTTGTCGCGCTTTTCTCGGCAACGGTCGTGAGCAGCGATGACTATGAAAAGCAGAAGTCCAATCCGGCGATCCGTTATTCTTTTGAGCAGCGGGACGACATTGACATTATCGTGACTTCGCTTGCCGCTGCGGATCACCGGCATGGCTTGCTGGAACAATACCTGACGCACTTGGTTGACCAGCAGTTGATTTCGCCCGAAGTGCTGAAAAAAATGCACAATGCCGGCTGGGTCGGCGACGTGCAGTTCCGTCCTTATTCGGCGGACGGGCCGCTGCCGGAATCGGTATGTCCGGTCAGAGCCGTAACGCTCTTTGAACTGGACGAATTGGTGCAGATGGCGAATGAGCGGAAAAACGGCAAGTACATTGTTCTTGTTGCCGGTCCGTGCGGCGAATGCGGCGAATCAAAAAAGCATGCGCTTCAGCCGCTGCTTGCCAATGAAAAACTCCGTTTGTGGACGCATCTTATTGTCGATGCCAAAACGGCGAAAGAATTGCTGGATTAGAGCGTGAAAAGAACAGAACAGGAAATCGGGAGATGATTGTCCGTTTTCCATTTCCTGTTCGTCATTTTTCACGGCATGGCTCTTCAACCTGACGATCAATTTTCCCTTATCAATGACCAATAACCCGTTAAACCGGCATGTTTGAATTCCTTGAAATCCTTATTGTTGCCGTTGCCCAGGGCATCGGCGAATTTTTGCCGATCAGTTCCTCCGGTCATAATGCGGTTGTCAACGCTCTTTTTGAGCGGTTCGGCGTTCCGCTTGCCCGAGACAACAGTGAATTCCTCAAACTCAACATACTGCTGCATGTCGGATCGCTCGCCGCTGTCCTGATCGTGTTCCGGCAGCGGATTATGGAAATGCTCGCCGATGAACGGCGGATTCTTATCGTGTGTGCCGCAACGGTTCCCGCTGTCGCCGTCGGACTGCCGATCCACCAATGGGCTCCATGGATGGAAAACTGTTTGCCGCTCATTTCCGGCTGCTTTATTGTTACAGGTATTCTTTTGCTGCTGACATTAAAAACGCCCGAAGGCGGAAAAACCGTTTTAACGATGACATGGAAAGATGCCATGATCATCGGCTGCGCTCAGGCGGTTGCGATTCTTCCCGGCGTTTCCCGATCCGGCACAACCATCGTTGCCGGCTTGTTCTGCAAACTCAAACGGGAAGAAGCGGCGGCGTTCTCTTTTATTCTGTCGATTCCGGTCATTGCCGGCAGCGGCGTTCTCGAAATCAGAAGTATGTTCAAAACGGCATCGGCAGAGAAAGGGACAATTTCGGACGGACTGCTGATGATCGGTATGCTGGTCAGTTGTGTTGTCGGTATTGCGGCACTGGTTTGGCTTTTGGACTGGCTCAAAAAGGGAAAACTCTGGTACTTTGCTCTCTGGGTGTTTGTGATGTCGCCGTTCACGCTGATGCTTGCCCTGACATCTCCGCCGGACAACGCAGACGGGAAAAACGCAGATATAATGCGTGGGGTTCCTCAAACGCCCGCGAACTCCGCTCCTGATGAAACGCCGAAAAGTCCGCTGGATGCGAAGCCGGAATTGCAGGATACGGACGACGCAGCGGCAATGGAAGCGGAGCGGGAACGGATTCTTGCCGAAGAAAAAACAAAGGAAGAGACCATGATTGCCGAAGAACACGCCGCTGTTCCGCTTGTGGAAAATCCTGATAAATTGATACCGCTGAATCCGCAGCACCGGATTTGGGTCGACATTGAGCAAAAACGTGTTGTGATGATTGGCAGAGTTGTTCTTCGGGAGGGGCTGCTTGAACTGCTGGCATGCCGTGTACGCACGAAGGAACACGAATCGCTGCTTTCGGTTCGGGTTGAACCGCATTTGATTCATACTGCGTTGCTTGTGGTCAATGCCCGGCAGGGTGAGCCGATGAAGGTTTCCAAAGACGGGGAATTTACACCGGCAACCGGCGATAAAATCAGCATTACGCTTCACTGGCAGGAAAACGGGGAAAAGAAGTCCTGTCCGGCGCAGGATTGGGTTTGGGATGCGGCGAACAGCGGCGAGGATGCGAAAAAGCCGATGTCGTCTTACTGGGTTTTCAGCGGCAGCCGGGAATATCAGGACGAAGAGGGGCAAACGCATTATGTTGCGGATGAGAGCGGCGAGTTATTCGGGCTGTCTAATTTTATTGGTTCGATTCTGGACATTCCGATTCAGAGCAGCAGTGAAAATGCGAAATTGCAGTTTGCCTGTTTTACGGAGCGGATTCCGCCGCTGGACACGCTGGTCACGATTGTTCTTACGCCGGTGCCGTAGACGAACAGACAGTCCTGCCGGACAAGACATATTTTAATTGAAAATTGATAATT
>JAIRPZ010000304.1 GCA_031256755.1 Planctomycetaceae bacterium | reverse complement strand
AACGCTTTCAACTTGTGAGACCCGGCAACGGACTGATTCCCTCGCTGGCGTTCTCTTGACAATGCCAGCGGTTTGGGGTATTGTAAGTTGATAGTATTTTTTCAATCTATTTTCCGCATTCATTGCATGCCGCAACAACTGCCGCTGATTTCCGTGATTATTCCTGTCTATAACGTTGAGAAATATCTTCGGGAATGTTTGGATTCCGTTCTTACTCAAACGCTGACTGACATCGAGATTATCTGTGTTGATGACGGTTCGACCGACCGATCACTGGAAATCCTGAACGAATACGCCCGAAAAGATGAACGGATTCGCGTGATTTCCCAAAAAAATAAGGGACCCGGTGCGGCGCGAAACGCCGGTCTTCAACTGGCTCAGGGAAAGTACGTCTATTTTATGGATTCCGATGACACAATTGACCCCGATTTGTGCCGGATGACATCCATTGCCGCCGAGTATGCGGAATGCGATATTCTTTATTTCGATGCTGTCGCTTATGATGAACGCTGTCCGATTGCCGCCGCCGCTATGATCTCCCAGCCGCGGTTTGCTGATGTCAAATCGTTTTTCGGACTTCATCAGAATCCGGTATCCCACCCATGTCTGCACTGTAGTTGGACTCCGCTAAAACTGTTCCGTACCGGCTTTTTGCAGCAAAATCAAATTCTCTTTTCCGAAACATTGATGCGGCATGAAGATTTGCTCTTTGATTGGCAATGCCTTCTTGCCGGGCCGAAGACCGGTATGCTGCCGGTAAAACTGTATTTTTACCGAAACCGCCAACAATCGTTGATGCAGTCGTCTCGGTGGCTGAATATCTATGCATTTGAAGCGTATGATAAAATTAGAAACCTGCTGGTGTCGGCAAATCAGTATGAAGAATTCAAAAATCCATTCGGACTGCAAAAATTGAATGACTTTTGGCATGGGTACCGCTTATGCCATCGAAGCGTCCGTCATGCAGTCAAAAAACAAATTATCGAATCGCTGTCGGAAGACGATTGGGTTTATGTACCGCTATTAAAAGGGCAGGACAGGCATTTTTACGAAAGTTTGCGGGGAAATAAAACGGCAAAGGTGCTGTTTTGGTTTGACTGGAATGTCCGCCGACCGGTGCGTTTGTTTTTGAGCAGAATCGGTGCCGGAATTTGGTACGCCCGTTTTCGGGCAGCAGTCCTGAAAAAGTTCGCCGCAAAAAGCATCAAACAGAACCGGGAACTGGGAGAAGCCCTCGTCAACTTAATGGAAGAAATCGTCGAAAAAAGAAAAACAGCAGACATCCGTCCGCCGGATACCGGCAGCCGTCCGGCAGGATATTGATATTCTTTTCTGCGTCATGTAAAATCAGGGAAGTTTATTATCCCAACCCTCCACTATTAAGTAAAGGAGTAAAACCATGTTCAGAAGCTTTTCCCGCATAGCCGTATCGGCTTGCCTCGTTTCTTTTTGTGCCGCACTGCCGGCATCCGCACAGGACGAACCGGTTACGCCGGTGAAAACCATGTCTCTCGATGACGTTAAAAACGTCGCCGATGCCGAATTGTATCTGCAATCGCGTGTGATTGAATTACGCAAACGCAGCAAGGGCGGCGACCCGAAATCTATGCAGACCATGCTGGGAACGATCATTCTCGAAACCGGCGAGAAAGTATTGTCCCTTGCCAAAGAGGTCGACGATCAGAAAAAAGGGTATAAGTACAAGGCGCAAGCCCTGTCGATACAGTCCGCTGCCGGTGTTGAAGGCGCAAAGGACAAATTACAAACACTCATCAAAGAACTGGACGGGAAAGCCGATTTCCAACCGATTGTGAACGAAATCCGGTTCAGCGAGTTTATCAAAGGCGTTGCCGGTACCGACGGGAAAGCAATCTCAACCGAAGAGTACGATAAATTCAAAGCCGATTTGAAAACGTGGATCAACAAAAAGGATATTCCTGTCATGGACGCAGTCGGTGCCGGAATGATGCTTACGCTGGTAAAAGCACAGAATCAAAAGGCCTATGCCGAAGACATGCTCAAATTTCTGAAATCCGCTGAATGTACCGTACCGGAAGCGGACAAAAACGCCGTTGCTGCCCGTTTAGAAGGTGTCATCAAACAGGTGGAAGAAGCCGAAAACGAAACCAAGGACAGCAAACTTGCGGTGGGGAAAGACCCGGAATTGTACGGGAAAACTCTTGACGATAAAGATTTCGACTGGAAAAGTTTGCGGGGCAAATACGTGCTGATCAAATTCACCGCCACGTGGTGCGGCCCGTGCAAAGGAGAAATTCCGGGCATGATCGATGCGTACAAAAAATACAAAGAGAAGGGATTGGAAATCATCTCTGTTTACGTATGGGAACGGGGAGCGGACTCGGTTGCGACGGTGAAGAAATTCGTTGAAGAAGAGAAGATCGATTGGATCGTTCTTTCGGAAACGCTGACTGAAAAAGCAGGACAGCCGAAACAAGGGGAATCCTATAAATTCCGCGGCGTACCGACCATGGTGCTGGTCGACAAAGAAGGAAAAATTATTCTGACAGATGCCCGCGGCGGCAAGTTGAAAGCAAAACTGGCAGAGATTTTCAAATAAACAGGCTGTCAGAGAGCAACCTCGTTAATAAGCGGGGGACATACGTCCTCCGCTTATTGATTGGCACTGACAGACACAATCGTTCCGCCGCCGATAACGCAGTCGCCGTCATAAAGCACAACCGCCTGCCCTTCAGCGACTCCTTTTTGCGGTTCGTCAAATTCAACCCGCAGTTCGTTTGCGCCGGTTTGGATAACCGTTGCCCGATCCCCTTTTTGCCGGTACCGCACTTTTGCCATCACCCGCAGCGTGCCGGTGATAGCCGCAAACGGTATCAGGTTAATGTCGGCTGCCGTCAGCGTTTTCACGCATAAATCCTCTTCCGAGCCGAGGATAACCGTGTTTTCTGTAACGTTATGTCCGCAGACATAATACGGTGCCGGCGCAGCAATTCCCAATCCTTTGCGCTGCCCGACGGTATACCGGATCAGTCCTTTATGCTGTCCCAGAACTTTTCCCGCTTTATTAACGAAGTTGCCCGGCGGACTTTGCCGGTTCGTGTATTGCTCAATAAAACCGGCATAATCGCCGCCGGGAACGAAACACAAGTCCTGACTTTCCTGTTTTCCGGCATTGGCAAAACCGCATTCAGCGGCGATTTGCCGGACTTCGCTTTTCCGCAGCATTCCGAGCGGGAACCGCGTGCGGGACAACTGTTCCTGCGTCATTGTATAAAGAACGTAACTCTGATCTTTCGTTTCGTCCGCCGCCTTTTTCAGCAGAAACCGGTTCGATGCCGCATCGTGTTCAATCCGTGCATAATGTCCGGTTGCCATAACATCAGCACCGAGTTCTTTTGCCCGGACGAAAAGTTGACCGAACTTCAAAAACCGGTTGCAGTAAACACATGGATTCGGTGTTTTTCCTTCGAGATAGGTCTGCACAAACCGCTCAATCACATGTCTTTTGAACTCTTCCTGAAAATGAAAAACGTGAAACGGGATGCCCAGTTTTTGAGCGACCGCCATCGCATCTGCGGCGGCATTTCCGGCGGTTTCCGGCGGGCTGCACGGTTGAGAAGGGCAGACAGTTTGTCCTCTGTCAAAAAGATTCATCGTTGCCCCCCGGCACTCGGCACCGGTTTGTTTCATTTTCCATGCGGCAACAGAACTGTCCACGCCGCCGCTCATCGCAATTAAGACACTGTCCATACGCACCATTGTACCGTTATTAACCTCTAAAACCAGAGTACCAGCCGGTTATCGAGCATATCCGGCAGGCGGCGGCGGACGATATGGTCAATTTCTTTGTCCGAACACCGGGTACTAAAATGCGAAGCGATGATCAAGCCGTTGCGGAACTTGTCCCGCCGGTCAATAATGTCGTCCAAATGAATGTGTCCGTAGCGGTGAATCTTGTCGCTGCGGTGCCGCTTTGCCGCAAAAGACATTTCCGTAATCAGAATATCCGCCTCGTACATTGCAGGATTGTTGTCCAGTCCGAGCGGTGTACTGTCGCCGAGATAGGCGACTCGCGGAAACCGGATTTCGGCGGAAACCTGTTTCCCGGCAAGCCGCAACTCCGCCGCTAACTGCCGAATTTCCTGTTCCGAAAGCGATTGATATTCCGGCTTTAATTTTTTCCGCCGTTCCCAAACAATGTAGCCGACAGAAGGGATCGAATGATCCGTTTTGACGACACTGACCACATGTTCACGGGACAATTCGTATTCTTCTCCGGGCATGACACCGACAAGTTGACACGGCAGCCGTCCATGGTCAAGACGTGTAAACACATCCAGCAGTTGCCGTATCCGCTGAACGGCGTGGGCTGGAACGAAAATTGTCGGCGGTTCCATTTTCATCATCCGCCTTCTTGCGGCATAAGCAGGCAGAGCGAGAAGATGATCCATGTGGGTGTGCGAAAGAAACCACTGCGGCGTTGACATAAAGTGCCAGGGCTGCCCGCCGAAATCGAAACCGAGTTTCAATTCCGGTATCCGCCAGTAGGTCTGCATCGCGGCGCGGGAAAACCCTTCAACGGTCATTCCGTTGAAGGTCAACTGCCGGCATGGCGGATCGCTGTAACGATGTTCTCCGGTGATTTCTTTCATCAGGACTGTACGTTTTCGGTTGTTACCGGTGTCATCATCGAAGCGAGCATATCTTCAATTTCCTGCTCGTCCTCGCTGCTTTCTGCGGCTGCCGCTGTTTCCGGCAATGCCGGTACTGCCAAATTGAGCGGGGCAACCTCTAATTCCGTTTCAATCACACCTTCGGCAACACTGTCGATTCCGCCGCCGAGAGCATCAATATGTTCACATTCCATTTCGGCGGGTTCCGGTATTGCCGCCACATCAGGCAAAGCGGGAAGTGGCACGGCTTCCGGTGCGGTTTCCGTTATCGGTGTCGTCGTTGCCGATACTGCGTCAAAATCGGATTCCGAAAACGGGACATCCGTATCGGTGTTTTCCGGTGTATTTTCCAGTGTATTTTCCGGTACGGCTTCGGCAGATACCGGCACCGGCTGTTCCGGCACGGCTTCCGGTACAGATGTTGAGTCCGGTGCTGCCTGACCGGTATCCGGCAGCGGGCGGGCGGCGGATGTTTCCGGCAGCGGCAAAGCGGGCAGAGCAGGAAAAACTGTTTTGGCTTGATCGGCAAGCCCCATTTTTTGTGCGGCATCGAAGAACTGGGAAACTGCCTGAAATGCTGCTCCGAAAACGGCGGTCATGGTTTCGCAGCGTTGGATGCTTTCTTCCTGTCCGGCGGCGAGTTGTTCGCTTTCTGTTTTTGATTCACTGATCAGCGATTGGATTTTTCGGAGACCTTCTCTTGCAGCATCGACTTCTTCTTTAACGGCGGATGTTTCGGCGGCAATGTCTGCGATTTGCCGGACAAAAGCCGCTGTTTTTTGATGCAGAGCATCGATGCGTGCCGACATCGGCTCGATTTTCGGCTGAATGGCGGCAACCTCTTTTTCGATTGCGGCGAGTTTTTCGACAACGGGATTCATAATTCCTAGTGTGTAATTCCTTGCGGACGGGACGGAATAACCGGGCGGTATTTTATTTTGTATATCGATAAAAGTCAAGATACCGCAAACGGTATACGGCGATGGTAAATTTTCCCCTCGCCGGTATTT
>JAIRPZ010000285.1 GCA_031256755.1 Planctomycetaceae bacterium | reverse complement strand
CGTCCGGTGGTCGCCGGGTGCTCCGCGGCGGCAGTTGGTGCAACCTCGCGGAGGATTGCCGGTCGGCTTTCCGCTGCGACAACACGCCGGGGGGCAGCAGCGACGACTTGGGCTTGCGTGTCGCTCTTGTTGGGGTAAAGTAGAAGTTCGGCGGCGCAGCCCGCAACGGCAGGTGATTGCCGCCGTTTCCCCCCCGCCCTTGCAGAACGAAAAATTCAGGGTATAATGGCTCCCGTTAATTGCTGCGGGCGTAGCTCAGTTGGTAGAGCACGACGTTGCCAACGTCGTTGTCGACGGTTCGAACCCGTTCGCCCGCTCTCTTGCATTGATGATTGAGAATGAATATGAAAATTGAAGCAGCGGGCAGTGCCGCTGAATACAAAATGGAATTATCTCTGTCAATCGTCAATAATCGATGACCCAATTTGCTGCTTATGTCCGAACAAGAAATCAAAAAAACGCTTGACCTGACAACCGATGTTCAAAAAATTAGTTCTTGTGAACGCCGGATCAAGGTAACAGTTCCGCAATCGCATGTGGCGGAATACTTTCAGAACGAATATGCGGAATTAGAAAAAACCGCCTACGTTCCCGGTTTCCGTGTCGGAAAAGCCCCCCGGAAACTCGTGGAAAAACGGTTCCGAAAAGACGTTGTTGACCGGGTCAAACACGCCCTCGTTGTTGATTCTTTGTCGCAAGTCAATGATTCTTCAGAGTTTACACCGATCAGCGAACCGGATTTTGATCTGACAACACTTGTTCTTCCTGAAGCCGGCGACTTCGTCTTTGAATTTTCGATTGAAGTCCGCCCGGAATTTGATCTGCCGGAGTGGAAAGGGCTTAAATTGGAAAAGCCTGTCCGGGAATTTACCGCCGAAGATGTCAACAAAGCCGTCAAGCGGGTTCTCGGTCAGTACGCCAATTTGCAGGAATCCGCTGAACCGATTGCCGTCAGTGATATTGTTACGTTCAACGCAACTGTTAAATCCGGCGAAACCGTTCTGAACGAAGTCAAAGACGAAATGGTGGAAATCCGCTCCGAACTGACATTCCACGACGGGACGCTTGCCGATTTCGGAGCGAAAATGACCGGTGCGAAGACCGGCGAAACCGTGGTGATGCCTTTAACGCTTTCCGAAGATGCACCGAACACGGAATATCGCGGGAAAACGGTCGACGTTCATTTTGAAATCGTCAAAGTCAGCAAGGTTGTTCTGCCGGAATTGACGAAAGAATTTTTAGACCGGATCGGCGGTTTTGAAACAGAAGCCGACTTCCGCGACACGATTCTTGATTCGATGAAACGGCAGTTGGAACACGAACAGCATCGGCGGGCAAGACTGCAAATTACGGAATCCCTGACGGTTGCCGCGTCTTGGGAGTTGCCGCCGGGCTTGCTGAAACGGCAGCAGGAACGGGAATTCCGCCGCACAATCATGGAATTGCAGCGCAGCGGGTACGATCAAAACGAAGTCATTACCCAGTTAAATGCGATCCGGCAAAACAGTGCCGCCGCAACGGCGCAAGCGTTGAAAGAACACTTCATTCTTGAAAAAATTGCTGAAGTCGAAAATGTTCAGGATACGCCGGAGGACTACGATACCGAAGTGGCTCTGATTGCCGCCCAAAGCGGTCAGTCGCCCCGGCGGGTTCGGGCGCAGATCGAAAAATCCGGCGAAATGGACATCTTGCGGAACCAGATTATTGAACGGAAAGTCATTGCAATGATCAACGCAAATGCGCTGTTTTCGGAAGTGCCGTTTGAATGGGGACAAGACAGTCATACCGAGGCGTTGGACTGGGCGGCAGGCGGTAATCCCGAAGCGATTGCTAATGCTTCGGAAGATGACCTGAAAGCCGTCCATCAGGAAATTGACCGAAAGAAACGGCTCGATCCGAACACAAAAATTAAATAGTGCCGTACCGCGCGGAATTTCCGCCGCTGCGGCAGAGCGATCTTCTATGTTACAGCAGCAATTACTTGATGACCTCGCTGCCGCCTCTGCACCGGAGCAGGTTGAGCAGGTTCGGATTAAATATCTCGGACGGAAAGGTCTTATTACCAATTACGCCAAAGATACCGATTTTTCCAAACTTTCTGCCGAAGAAAAAAAGAATTTCGGACAGAAATTGAACGAACTGAAAGCGTTTGCGGCGGAGAAACTGGCAGAAGCCGCCGAAAAAACCGCCGCTCACTCGCTGCCTGCCGTCCGCCGCCCGACGCTCGACTTAACTGTCCCCGGTACGGGCAGCACGCTGGGAGCCATGCACCCGATCCGAATGGTGCAACTCGAACTCGAATCCGTTTTCGAAGGAATGGGTTTTACCGTGCTGGACAGTCCCGAAGCGGAAACCGAATACGGCAATTTTGAGTCGGTGAATATTCCGGCAGACCATCCGGCGCGGGATATGCAGGACACCTTTTGGCTGCAAAATGAAATGGTGCTGCGGACGCACACTTCGGCGAATCAAGTCCGAGCGTTGCGGCGGTTCGGTGCGCCGTTCCGCGGCATCTTCCCCGGCCGATGTTTCCGCTATGAATCCATTGATCCGAGCCACGAAAACACCTTTTTTCAGTGCGAAGGATTGATGGTCGACGAAAATATATCGGTTGCCCATTTGATCGGCGTGATGAAAACGCTGTTGAGCAAAATTTTCAAGCGGGATGTGAAAGTCCGCTTGCGTCCCGGTTTTTTCCCGTTTGTCGAACCGGGATTTGAACTGGATTTGAATTGTTTGTTCTGCGGCGGGAAGGGCTGCCCGACATGCGGCGACGGCTGGATCGAATTGATTCCGTGCGGACTCACCCATCCGAAAGTGCTGGAGCATGGCGGAGTTGATACGTCCAAGTACAGCGGTTTCGCTTTCGGAATTGGTTTAACCCGATTGGCGATGATGAAATACGGTATTCGGGATATACGGTATTTCAATTCCGGCGATGTCCGGGTGCTGGAACAATTCGCCGCCGTTATCTGAAATGCAGCGGTCAGACAACATCGCACCGGCAGCCGGAAATTGCCGGTGCGGGATCACGGATGCCCGGGTATCAGGACTGCCGCCCATTTGGAAGAGCGGCACAAGAACAGAAAATTATTCCGTCTGTATTTTCCGTTTTTCTACTTCGTCTTGATCGGAAAGTCAAACGTCTGCTTACCTGTTTTTGTAACGGTAATGCGCTGTTTGGAATCCGAGCCGTATTCCGGCGGAATGGAATCAATGATCTCCCGCACTGTTTCCCCTTCGACTTGAATCATCCGACCGGTATCATGCTGTGCCGAAATGCTTACGAGGTATTCGCCCGGTACTAAACCCGATGTTCCCGGTACGGTGTATTTTCCGTTACGGATAACCGTACCGCTTCGGACTTTAATCGGTTGTTCGCCGACGGGTTCAAAGGAAATTGTGCCGTCCGCAATCGGTTCGCCGTCCAATGTGACCGTGCCGCTCACCAAAAGCCGCCCCTGCGGATTCCCGCAGCCGGAAATGATTGTTATTGTTACGATAATAAGTGTAATGGCTGTTAATGATCTCATGTTTGTGTGTGATTGTTAAAGGTTGTTCTTTGAATTGAAAATTGATAATCAGGAAGACGGCAGTTTGCAGAAGAAAAAATACCTGCAATCTTTCCCCTTTCTTGCTGCCGTCTGCGGTCTGCAATCTGCCGTCTCTCGAATGATC
>JAIRPZ010000246.1 GCA_031256755.1 Planctomycetaceae bacterium | reverse complement strand
TGTTCCGGTTGTAAATACGCCGGTCTTGGAAATTGTATTTTTAATAATCCGCGGAAGAGCGGATGCTGAACGATTAACTCGCCTTTCGGCAAACGAGTCATAATGCTGTTGATATTTTTCGGCAGATAACGGTAATCACCGGTTGCGATTTCAACACCGTTGGTTCGTTCATAAACATTCGTTGCGCAGTTGCCTTTGACACGTTTATGGATTGCAGAACGAAATTGCTCCGCCGAAAACAGTACAATGCCGCGTGCTTGCCGAATTTCGTTTTCGTTTGCAAAACATACCGGCGTTCCGTCCCGCAGCGGCATATAAACTTCCTTGTCGTTGTTTAACACTTCGGCGGTAACATACACTGTTCCCAAGCGGTTCGTTGCCGGCATGTTGTCGCAAACACCGAAGTCAGATGCAACATAATTAGCGATATGATTCGGACTTTCGGTGACGTGTGCTATGTCTTGTATGACACCGACCGAAACACTGTCATTGGCGTTTTCGGCGGCGAGCATATCAAACGGTGCAACAATTTCATCGTTGCCGAGCCAAACACATTATTGTCAAGCAAAAATAAATCCCTTTTCCTGCTGTAAAGTTCGGTAGTTTTTTCACCTTTGTTCCCTTAATGAAATGCATCCGCAATCACAAATGTTTATTCAATATCAATTCTTCCGCATATCCATTCGGATAGAGAAAACGCTTGGATTTTCTGTCGAACTTCGGATTGACGGCGTGAATGATTCCGTGATGATTGGGACAGCAAATCAATATATTGTCTGCATTGTTATTTAATGATGTTGAAAAATAATCAATGTGATGAGAATGTATTACGTCGGCATTATATTTTTCGCCGATGTATTTACCGCAAATTTGGCAACGGAATTTATAGACATGTTTTAACCGGTCTGAAATTTTGCGGTCAAGCTTGCGAATTTTAACCGTCTTTTCCCGTTGCAGGAATGACGGTGCATCTTTCATATCAAGAAGTTGCTCTAATTCCAATTCGTTCACTTCTTTTGTGAATAACAATGTCTCCGAAACTTCGTCAGCAGTAATACATTCCAAGTTTAATACGTTATCAAGTTCCGTCAGATATAACACGAGATATTCCCGATTGGCAAGCGGAACGGATAATTGACGTTTTTTGTTTTCTAACAATGCTTTCTGTTCGAAAAGATATGCGAAACTACACCTGAAAATAGTTCGCAATGTTTTGGCAATTTCACTTTGCGGCTGCCAGCGAATTTGTACGAGGTCTTTATGTGTCGGATATTTCTTTTGGTCAAAACCGATGTTCGTTAATGTTGCGTGATATGTGTTATTTCCAAGAATAAGGTTAACCTGCTTTTTATCCCCTTTTTGTAAAACAAATGATGATTTGTCATATAAAATCCCTTGTAAATCGACAGGGATATTTAATCCTAAATGTAACAGCGACCAATCAACCTCTTTTTTATAAAAATATATTTCGGACATTTTAGATTACAACATGACTTACCTATTGAAACATTATAATATATTTTACAAAAAACTATGCAACCGACTGTTCATTGGTGCTGTATGCAAGGCGTACCGGACGCAGGCATATCTTTTGCAGAAGTTGTGCTTTTTCCTTTGTAATCAATCTTGCATCAAGCCCCTGATTGAAATCGACATAACGCTGCCGGTGATTTAACTTTGCCCCGTTATGAAACCCCAATTCAACGAGGTTGCTGATAATGTGTTTCAGTTCTCGTGATACAAGAACGTTATTGTCCATCAAAATAAGATTTGTCCGTTCGCCGAAACGTTCACGGACAGTTTCGATATGCTGCTTGATACCGGTATAGTCAACATATTCCGGTTCGAGTTTTGGAACGGCGCAGAACGGACACTGCCGGATACAGCCGCGGGTTGTGTATGCAAAATAACAATCATTTAATCCATAATTGTAATCTAGAGAGTCGAGTAATTGGTAATCAGGAACAAGAGAATCCACACAAACATTTCCGAAACCGGACTGGTTCGGTTTATCAAGCAAACCGATGACAGGAAAAATGCCTGTTTCTTGAAAAATTTTTTGCGGATAGAGCGTAGCATAGCCGCCGCCGACTACGATGCGGTTAATATCATTATGCAGCAACGTTTTATAATACTGTATCGTGTCAATGATTTTTTTGTGATTAAAACTGAACAATGTCGTAATATAGACTCTGTCCCAATGCTGATTTTCTTTGACACAGCCGCGGACAAGCACAACTTCATCGCCCCGCTCCCGATGAAATGTGCCGATTTTCAGCAATCCCAATGGCGGAAACTTTGATTTGTAATCCGGTTCGACAAGCAGCACACGCATATCTGAATTATAACCGATGTTTTCGCCGACGCAACGGAGGATATTACAGACATACTGCCGAAAATGGTCGTAATGACTGCCGTTATTATCGTTATAACCGGACAAAATACAAACGCCGGACGGACGGGCAAACATTGCAGGAATTATCGCCGTCTGTTTCGATGCGGATTGCACGTTCCGGCTTCGTTTATAAAGACCGCCTTGCTGTCGGTGAATTTCAAGATGTTGTTCACGTTCACGACACCAGCGGCGACCATACCATTGAAATACCCGGAGCGTTTATCTACCGCATTGCTTATCGTGCAGATGAGCCGGATAAACTGCTCATCTCCGGTGATTGGATTGGCGAGAACGAAGACACGTTCACGATTGAATATGATTTGCGGGACGACTCGCAGCGTTCTATTGAATGTGACGGGCGCGGGGCTTACGGATGCACGATTTACGGCGATGAGATTCTTTACGCCGAAAAAACCGGCAAGACGTTTGAAGAACGCCGGTTGAAACATCATCACGGGTTTCATTCGGTAAATTGCTGTATGGCGCACCGGCACAGAGGCGGCATCGCTGCGTCTCTATTAAACGTTACGAAAAGTTGCAACTGCCGTAAAAGTGAAAAAGAACGTGCCGCCAAATCATTGGTGTTAAGTGCGGCATCGATATTAAGCGAGGAAAGTAAGACAAACATAGAACTGCTTTGATTTCCGTTAACATCAGTTTTGACCGCCTGATATTTGCACAACGGCATAACAAATATTTTACTTTTAATTTCGTTTTGCTTCACGGCAATTTGCTTTTTGACTTCCGGTTTATCAAATTCGTCTGCGTTCTGAAACGCTTTCATCAAATCGGCAGTACCGTAGTTAAGCATCTTTTCGGTCTGCCATGCCCAATTCTCATTCTCGAAACCGGCAATTTTTAATTAAGTTGTCAACGATACTTCCGGTTTGGCGGCATCTGCTTTTTCTTTTGCGCTTTTCGGCTTCTTGTTTTGCTTTTAATGCTTCGGCTTCTGCCGCCGCCTTTGCTGCGGCGATAGCGGCATCCTTGTATGATATTATGCAGTGGTAGTGATTTGCGGGAAATCACTACCACTGCATAATATCATACAAGGATTTTCAGGATTGTTTGTTTTATTTCTCTTTCTAATTATCAATTCTCCATTGTCAATTAAAAATACTGCCCGTGCGGCTAGCACCGGCAGGCATGCGGCTGCCGCGGGGAATTGATAATAGATAACGGATCATTGATAATTAAAAATGAGAAGTGACACCGTACACAGCGGTACTCTTCTTTCCTAATCATTCCCCATCTATGCAAATCCCTGAAATCACACAAGACCCTGCGGTAACGGCTGTTCTCTGCGTTTGGTTCGCGGTCTTCGGCTCATGCATCGGCAGTTTTTTGAATGTCGCCGTCTATCGTCTGCCTGCCGGAAAAAGTTTATTGTATCCGCCGTCTCATTGTCCGCAGTGCCGCCATCCGATCCGGTGGTTCGACAATGTACCGGTCTTCGGCTGGCTTTGGTTAAAAGGAAAATGCCGGGATTGCCGCAAACCAATCAGTGTCCGCTATCCGCTGACAGAAGCGTTGTGCGGAGTTCTGTCCGGCAGCGTTTTTCTCTTTTGCAACTGGTTTTTCGCCGGTCAATCCGTCAGTGTACCGGTACTTGCCGCCGTTATCATTGAAACAGCAGCAACGCTCTCCTTTATTGTCTGGTTAATGTATCAAAAAAAACGCCGCCGGTAAAAAACAGATGCGGCAAGGCGAACAACACTTATTCGCCCTGTTTATTCAGCCCGCTTATTTGTTTGAAGCCGGTTTGAGTGCCGGGTCGTCCAAATCAAGACGGTATAACAACTGATTGTAGTCATAACGCGGAACCGGCTGCGGACGGTCGGCAAACATCGCCGAAAATGTGCCTTCAAACAGCAGGAATTTTGAATCCGCCTCCAAACACTCCGTATGCAGCCGCGGATTGTAAAACGTGTAGTTCCCGTGCGATAAGATTTTAACGGCGTTTTCCCATGGTCCCGCCGGATCGTCCGCCTCCGCATACCATATTTCGCCGAATGCCGCCGGTTTGCCGGACTTCTGCGAAAAAACGGCAATCCATTTTTTCCGGTATCCGCTCCAGCCGATCGAACCCGTATGCGGCTCCACCGGCACATTTCCCGCCGCCGACCGCACCGTTTTCTGCGGTGTCAGCCGTTCCCACGTTTCAGGATTCAGAAACGCTTCGTAAGATGCCGGACAACGCAGCACCGGAAACGGGTTGCCGAACAGCACCCGGCGTTTTCCGTCTTTGTCCGTTCCCAGCGAAGCATGACCTTCCGGCAGAACCGGCGGTTCAGGATTGTTTTTGTTTTTCGTCCAGACCGTCCGCAGTTTCTCAAACGATTCCGCAGCGTCATTCCACCGGCACAGTCCGAATTCATCTATTTCAAGCGGCGGGGTGATTTTTGCATAACCGGCAACCAAATGTTCCGTT
This sequence comes from Planctomycetaceae bacterium, assembly GCA_031256755.1. Taxonomy (GTDB): domain Bacteria; phylum Planctomycetota; class Planctomycetia; order Pirellulales; family Thermoguttaceae; genus WRKP01. Next base: position 3,766 of record JAIRPZ010000246.1, on the reverse strand, counting down.
CCGTTCTTGTCCGGCAGCACAACGAGTCCGCTTAACCAAGTGGGACCGCGGCCCGGCATGACCGCAACACTGCGGGGCTTGCCGGCGGAATCCGTAAAATACGAATACTTTAACCGCAGCGGTACTTTCAGCGGATCAAACGGACGGATTTTCGTTGTTGCCCCTGTTGCGTGAAAAATACCGAGCGGATAATGCGGCAGCGTTGTGTCCCCCCAAATCCAAAATAAACGTCCTTTATAAACGGCGTTCTGTACGCTGTCGCAGCCGAAAACGCCGGTTTCCGGTTCCGCCGGAAACGGTTCGCGGCTGCATTTTTGACTTTCGGCAAACAATCCGGCTCCGGTCAAGCGTCCGAGACGTTTGGCGATATTCTTCCGCTGCACGTCAATTCGTAACGTCTTTCCGTATTCCGGTACAAGGCGGACACCCTTACTGCCGAAAGCGTCCGGTTTGACATCGTACCCGTATCCGTTGACATCGAACCAGACCTCCTGATTCATCAACTCCGGCGAATCAACGGCAATGACACCGGCATTATCGGAAACAAACCGTTGCTGATGGGTTGTCCGCAGTTCGACCAGCGGCACGGGGTCATTGGTTCCTTGTTCACGGATTTCAATGCGGCACGGCGTTTCTGCCGCATAAAACAAAACCGCCGCCGTGATGAATCCGGCAAAAAACGAACAGGGCATTATGGCTGCTCCGCAACGGGAGTGAAATTATGACGATTTTGCGGTTTTACCGTTTTTTTCTTTTTTGTCAAGCACGGCAGCGGTACACCGCAGCAACGCCGGCAGCATTTATTTTGTGCCGCAATATCTATTTTTCGGAAGTTGTGGTACAATGGCTTTCAACAACCTGTAACGCTTGCATGCAATTTCAGAAGAAATTATGGAAAATGTGATTATTATCGGCAGCGGACCTGCCGCTTGGACAGCAGCCGTTTATGCTGCCCGTGCCGCTCTTGCCCCCCTTGTTATCGAAGGGGCGGTAACGCAAGAAAACCAAGACAGAAGTACACTGCCGATGGGACAACTTGCGCTGACTTGTGATGTCGAAAATTTCCCCGGTTTTCCCCCCGGCAACATCGGCGGATTTCTCGAATCCGCCGTGCCGGGCAACCGCCTCGATATGCTGCCGCCGCACGCGGAAGATGCGAAAGGAATTACCGGTCCGGAACTCGTAGAACTGATCCGCGCACAAGCCGTGCATTTCGGTTCCAGAGTGGTTACCGATGACGTGGCGGATGTCGATTTTTCCAGCACGCCGTACAAACTCATCGGTTTGACCGGCAATGTGTACGAAACCAAAACGGTTATCATCGCCACCGGCGCAAGTGCCAATTATCTCGGTCTGCCTTCGGAAAACCGGTTCAAAAACAAAGGGGTGAGTGCGTGTGCGATTTGCGACGGCAGTTTGCCCCGCTACCGTAATAAACCGATTGCCGTTGTCGGCGGCGGCGATGCGGCGGTCGAAGAAGCCCTTCAACTGGCGAATTTCGGCGAAAAAATTTATCTGATTCACCGCCGGAACGAATTCCGCGCTTCCAGAATCAGTGCGAAACGTGCAGAAGAACATTCGAAGATTGAAATTGTCTGGAACCGGATTCCAAAAGAGATATTAGGAAACGATCAGGACGGAGTCACCGGTCTGCTGCTGGAAAGTACGGTGGGCGAGCCGGATCGGGAAATTGCTGTTTCCGGTGTTTTTGTGGCAGTCGGGCATACGCCGAACACGAAATTTCTGAACGGCAAGGTGGCACTGACTGAAAAAGGGTACATTGCCCGTCCGATTCCGTTCCGGTCGAACACCAATGTACTGGGCGTGTTTGCTGCCGGTGATGTGACGGATGATTATTATCGTCAGGCAAACACAGCGGCAGCCGGCGGATGTATGGCTGCCATTGATGCGGAGCGGTACTTGGCATCAAGCGAATAGGACTTCCGGCGTTCCGCCTTGAAGAAATCGCGGTGTAAAATCCCGAATACCGCCCTTGACGGAACAAATTTGTCCGCTACAATACCGCCGCCGACAAAATTGACGCATACTAATCAACAAATTTGTTCCGCAATGAACACCGCCCTCTCTCCTTCACGCAGAGAAACTGAACTCGAAACAATTTTAGCCGTCAGCCGTCTGATCGGTTCCGAATCCGATCAGCACGGCATCCTTGTCCAGACCCTCGATATTCTGCACGATAAACTCGGCATGACACGCGGCATCATTCTTCTCGTAACACCGGATAAAGAAGGGTTAATCCTTGACGTTGCCCACGATGCCACCCCCTACGAAAAAGGAAGATTAACTTACCGCCGCGGCGAAGGGATTGTCGGTCAGGTCATCGAAACCGGCAGACCGATTGCCATTCCGAAAATCTCCGAAGAACCGATGTTTCTCGACCGGATTTACAACCGGCGGAAAAAAGTAAAAGAAGAAATCAGTTTTATCTGCGTACCGATTGTCTGTGAAAAAGAAGTTCTCGGCACGCTTTCCGTTGACAAAAAATATGAGAACGATTCCGATGCACTGGATCACGATTTGCAAATCCTGAAAATCATTGCCAGCATGATCGCTTACGATGTCAAAATCAAACGGATGACTTCCGAAATTCAAAGCACTCTCGAAGCGGAAAACGCCCGTCTCAAAGAGGAATTGCAGCGGTTCCGGCCGGAAAACCTCATCGGTCATTCCATGGTGATGAGGGAAGTGTATCAGGCTATTTATCAGGTTGCGCCCAGCGATACAACGGTATTGATTCGGGGGGAATCCGGCACCGGCAAAGAACTTGTTGCCCACGCCATTCACGCAGCAAGTCCGCGAACCGGCAAACCGTTTGTCAAAGTGAATTGTGCGGCATTGAACGAAAACCTGTTGGAAAGCGAACTTTTCGGACATGAAAAGGGTGCTTTTACCGGTGCCATTTCGCAGCGGAAGGGGCGGGTCGAAGAAGCGGACGGCGGTTCGCTTTTTCTGGACGAAATCGGCGATTTTACGCCGCAGATTCAGGTCAAACTGCTGCGTGTTTTGCAGGAGCGTACCTTTGAGCGTGTCGGCAGCAATGTTCCCCGAAAAGCAAACATACGGCTGATTTGTGCAACGAACCGGAACCTTGAACAGGCGATTATGGACGGGCATTTCCGGGAGGATTTGTATTACCGGATCAATGTTTTTCCAATCGTGCTTCCGCCGTTGCGGGATCGCCGCAGCGATATTATTCTCTTGGCGAACTATTTTATCGAAATCAATGCGAAACGGATGAACAAGGAAATCAAACAGATTAGTCCGCTGGCGGCGGATCGCCTTTTGGAGTACCGCTGGACAGGAAATGTCCGGGAATTGGAAAACACGATTGAGCGGGCGGTTTTGTTATGTACGGACGGCATTATCCGGGACGACCATTTGCCGCCGCATATTCAGGGAAGCAAGAGCAGCGGTCAAAACAAGAGCGGGGATATGTCTTCTGTTCATCGCGGAACGCTGGATGACCGCGTTGCTGTTGTCGAGCAGTCGGCGATTATTGAGGCATTGAAGCGGACAAAGGGAAACATGGCGGCGGCGGCTGAAGACCTCGGCACAACTTCCCGGATTATCCGCTATAAAATCAGCCGGTACGGAATTGAACCGAAAGAATTTCAGGGACAAGCGGAATGATTGAACAATGAAAACGGGAAATGGATCCATCTCCCGTTTCTGCCGGCGGATAATGTTATTCAACGGCAGACAGAGACGGTTCAACAATCCAGTTCTTCTTCCGTAACTTTCCGTA
>JAIRPZ010000243.1 GCA_031256755.1 Planctomycetaceae bacterium | reverse complement strand
GTTCCGGTGCCGTTTTTGGCGGTACAAGGCACGTTTTGTGTTGCGCTGTCTTGTGAAGATAATTCGGAACAAGGTAAGAAATGGTTGAAATTTGTGTGGCAATTACTCGGCGGAGCGTTAAGCGAAAAGGGCATTGGCGGCAAGACGAACAGCGGATACGGATACGGCGAATTAAAAGAACTGCCGGCACCTCCGCCTCCGCCGAAAAAGGAATATCAACGAGGCGATAAAGTCATGTTGACGCGGCTTTCTAAAAAAGATGCAGAAGCACACGGCAAGAATTTGCTGTTCAAAGATGCGGACGGCAACTTGTGCATCGTAAAAAAAGATGACGAAAAAACGGTCAAAGAGAAAACGGCAGACAATCCGAGCATTGAATTGATTTTTGCAACGACACAAACGCAAAACCATCAAGAATTTTATCAGTTCTGTTTGCCGAAAGAATCTTCCGCATTCGGTTGAGTTCTGTCTTAACTTATTTTGGTTCTCTATTATGAATGTATTATTATGTCGGAAGAAGCATTTCTGTCCGAAAAATTCGGCACGCGTTACAGCGATTGGGCTGCCGAGACACCTGTTTTTTCCTCGCCGTTTGTGTTGGGTAATGCCGGACTTGCCGTTTTCTTGGAAGACCGTCATTCGAAGGAAATATCACGGTTTATATGGTGTGATAGCCGCAATGACGGCAACAGTAACATTATGCCGCTCCATTGCGAAATCACAAATCACAAATAATGTTTTCTCCAATGCGGTTAAGCATTTTCATTGCTGGTACAGTTATTTATGTTGCGGTGAGAGTTTCGTGTCAAGACCACACGGTTATTGAACGTTGTTGACAGGCATTGATGTTCAAATGCTGCAATTCTTCGTCCGTTTGACCTTGCTATACTTCAGCAGATGCCGGTCGAGCGAAACCGTTGTCCGGCAGACGGAAAACCTGCCGATTTTTTCTAAACAGCCCAATCAATCACAATTTGTCTATTTTATCTAATCCGATTTTTGTTTCAGCGTTTTCGGACAAAACCGGCAAGCGGCGTGTCCGGCTAAACCTGTAATTTGACACGTTGCCGATCTATGCTATAATAGCCGTGCGCTGCGGCAATGCACGGCAGCGGAGAGGATATAAGGATATTGCGGCGGTATAGTGGGCTGCCGTTTGCATGTGATTTCGTGAGATTATGGGAATTATTGCCGTTTATTACAAAAAAGTCAGCGAAGCACCGCTTTTGATTGCACTCAATCGGGAAGAAGACCCTGAACGTCCGTCTCTGCCGCCGAAAATCCAGTCCGGTCGTCCCCGCGTGGTGTGCGGTGTGGATCAAAAAGCCGGCGGAACCTGGGCTGGCGTGAATCAGTACGGTCTTTTTTGTGCTGTTGTTAATTGTCCGAAACGGGTTATTCCCGAAGAACCGAAATCCCGCGGAATACTTTGCCGGGAATTACTCGGCTGCCAAAATGCCGAAGAAGCCCTTGATCTGGCACAACGCGAACTTTTAACTGGAAATTATGCGGGCGGTCATTTCCTTTGTGTAGACCGTGCCAGCGGCGGTGCGGTCTATGGCGGTGAGGAGATCGAAATGGAAAAATTTGGTCCCGGTCTGCACATCCTCTCGGAAAACCGCCTCGATGATAAGCGGGATGACCGGCAGGAGTTTGTCCGCCGCCTGCTGACGCTGCAACGGATCGATTCCGCCATTTCCTTTTTTGCCGTTGCCAACCGGACATTTTCACGCAATCCTGATGCCTCCGGCAAAATGGGTATTCTTGTCAAAAAACCGAATTTGCGGACGGTCTCGTCTATGGTGGTTTCGCTGACTGAAAAAACGCAGCGGTCGGTGATGCAGTATTCCGCCGGTTCGCTTGATGAACGTCCTTTTGAAGAAATCTCGGCATTGCTCCGGCAAGTGCTTTCGACGGATCGAGCCGCAAGAGCCGCCGCCGCCGCAAAAGAAGCGAAAGCAAGAGAAGCCGCTGCTCAAGCGGCTGCCGCAGCAGCCGGTACGGCGGCAGTGCAATAACGGCGGACTGCCCTTGCCGGGACATTTTTTTATTTTAGACCGGGATTTTACAGGATTATGCAAGTTTTTTCATTTTTTATCCTGTTTTGTCCTGAAAATCCGTATTTCGTGAAGCCATTCCAATCGGCAGAATGCTGCCTTCTGATCAAAGCAGGAGTTCGGCAAATTGTTGCGGCGCACAGCCGGTACCGAACAGAATAATTGCGCCGACACGGTACGCTTCATGTTTCTGTTTCATATTTACGAAACTTTTTTGCTTCACTTTTTTATTGTTTCGTAAAAAAACGTCTCAATGATCAACGCCCGGTTCGGAATTCGGGCGGGCTATTCAAAACTTTATGGACAGGGACATCTGTGTTATAATAACGCCTATGCTTCGCCTTTCATTTTATCCGCTCTTCGGCAGTTATACAGCCGTTGCGGTCATGACAGCACTTCTTGCCGCAGTAATCTGGATGCGGAAGCCGGGAATGAACGCCGGACTTGCATCTTCAGTTCATGGGCAGCGGATTCTCCTAACACTCCGCTATCTCGCGCTTACCGTATTGCTCTTCGCGATGCTTCGTCCGGTACTCGTTTACACAGCGTCTCACCGTCTTGCCGCCTCCGTACAAATTCTTCTGGATCGCTCTCAAAGCATGTCCCGGAATGATGAAATCGGCGGTGCAACCCGGTTCAACACCGCCAAAAAAGCCCTCGATGATGCCGCCCCCCAACTCAGGCAACTCGCCCGATACTCTGAACTCAAAGCATTTACCTTCGATACCGCTCTTGCTCCGCTGGAATGCCGCGACGGTCAATGTTCCGATCTTCCCGAAATTCCCGACGGTGCAGAAACCGCTGTCGGCTTCATTCTCGATCAACTCCGGGAACGTTCCGCCGGCAAACGAATTTTGGCTGCCGTGATGCTGACGGACGGCGCACAGCGAACCCGGCCAAGCAGAGACATCTTACCGCAAGATGCCGCCGGCCGCCTGCGCGATGCCGGTATCCCGCTTTATACCGTACCGCTGGGACAAGCCGGTCTCGCCGGAAATACACGGGACATCTCGGTGGACTCCGTACAGTCCAATGACCGCGTGTTCGTCAAAAACAAATTACAAATCACCGGCACAATACGGATTACCGGATTTACCGATCAAAAAATTCCGGTACAACTCCTTTTTGAGACGAACAACACAAACGAACAGGGGACATCCGTCCTGTCTATGGAAGCCGTTGCACAAACAGAAGTCCAAGCGAAGGAAGACGGGCAAGCCGTGCCGTTTCATTTTTCCTATGCGCCGCAGCATACCGGCGTGTTCAAATACACGGTGAAAGTTCCGCCGCAGGAAAAGGAATTGTCCGACCGGAACAACGAACAGAGCGGCTTTATCCGAGTCGTTGATGGCGGCTTGAAAGTCCTCTTTATTCAGGGGCAGCGCAACTTCGAGCAAGGACCGCTCCGGCAGTCGCTTCACGCATCGCCGGATATTAACGTGAACTATTTGCGGATCGATAAGAAAGGGGGATTGCTGCACGCCCTGCACGATGCCGTACCGTATAATGTTTTTATTCTGGACAGTATTGATGCCGCTATGTTCACACCGGAAGAACTGCGGGAGTTGACCAAACAGGTTAAAGAAGACGGAGCGGGATTGATTTTGCTCGGCGGTTTGTATGCCTTCGGTGCGGGAGGATATGCCGACACGCCCCTTGCCGAGGTATCGCCGTTTGTCCTTTCGCGTGCGGACAGGCAGCCGCCGAATCAGCCGATTCGGCAGGATATTCATTGGTCGCCGCTGATCCCGATTCCGATGCAACTGACGGACAGCGGCAAGCGGCATTTCGTGCTGCGGCTTGACCCGAATCCGAAACAGAACGAAGAACGCTGGACGAAATTGCCGCCGCTGATGGGAGCAAACCGGCTGGACAAATTAAAGCCGGGAGCGGTGCTGCTTGCTGCCGGCACAGACGGACAAAAACTGCTTGCCGCACAAATGTCCGGGCTTGGACGGGTGCTGGCATTTGCGGGCGACAGCACGTACCGCTGGCGTTTGGCGGGTTTTACCGAAGAACACAAAACATTTTGGCGGCAGGTCGTCTTGTGGCTGGCGAAAATGGAAGGCGGCGGCAGCGGCGATTGCTGGATCGTTTTGGAGAGCAGCCGGCTGTTCCCCGGCGATCCGGTGAAGTTTCAGGTGTTTATGCGAAACAAGGCAGGAGAAGAAGTCCGCAATTTTCCGGTCAAGGTTTCAGTCCTGAAACCGGATCACAAGACAGAAAATGCGGCGATGGTGACGGCAGACGGCGTACCGACCGGTTCATTCCGGTCAACGGAATTTTCGGGAGATTATGTGATCCGTGCGGAAACAGAATTAGAAGGAGAAACGAAAACGGCAGAAACACGTTTTTTAGTGCAGAACCGCAATCTGGAATTGGACAATCCGGCAGCGTATCCGAAATTGCTGTCGGACATCGCATCCGTCACCGGCGGGAAAAGTGTACCGCATGAACAATTCGGCGCATTGATTACCGAACTGATCAAACAGAGCGGTGAATTAGTCGAAAAGCGGGAAACGAAAACAACGCTCTACGATCACTGGACGGTGCTGTTGTTGTTCGTATTGCTTCTTGCGTCCGAATGGTTTCTGCGTAAATACTGGGGACTGGTGTAGCCGTTGCGGCAGCCGCGGACTCCGCTGCCGCCGGAAACTGCCGGAGCCGGAGATTCAAGCAACCGGTCAACAACCTTGCTTAAACCTTGCTTAAAAATTGTTTTTGTCGGGATGAAAACCGGAAAAGCCCGATTCGGGAAGCGTATCAATCCGCTGCATATCCGCTGCCGAAATATCAAAATCAAACACAGCGGCGTTTTCCCTGATCCGCTCTTCGGTTACCGATTTCGGCAGCGGAAGTGTGTCCCGCTGCAAACACCACCGAAGACAAATCTGCGCTGCCGATTTGCTGTACTTCGCCGCAATTTCCTGCAAAACGGGATGCGCCAGCATTCTGCCGGAACCGAGAGGACTCCACGCCTCGACAACAATACCGCTCTTCCGGCAGTAATTGACCGTTTCCTGCTGCGGATAACCGGGGTGAAATTCAATCTGATTGACCATCGGTGCAATCTCGGCTCTTTTTTTCAGCGATTCGAGGTGATGGACAAGAAAATTGCTGACACCAATTGCCCGAATCCGTTTTTGTTTGTAGAGCGTTTCCAATGCTTTCCACGTGTCGGTATTGACTTCCTGCCAGTTTGCAAACGGTGTTTTGTTTTCCGGCACATACGGACCCGCAATCGGATCATCGACTGTTCCGGTGTTGGCAAACCAAATTTCGTTAGCCGGCCAATGGATAAGATACAGGTCAAGGTAATCCATTTGCAGTTTGCGGAGGGTCTCTTCAAAGGCGGCAATGGTTTTGTCATAACCGCGGTTGGAGTTCCAAACTTTGCTGGTGATGAAGAGTTCGCTGCGGGCAATTCCGCTTTGTTGGACGGCTTTGCCGACACTTTCTTCATTGAAGTAAGCGGCAGCGGTATCAAGATGCCGATAACCGCATTTCAGAGCATTGCCGATCACCGCAACGGTCTTTGCGTCATTGGGAACCTGCCATAACCCGTAGCCGATGCATGGAATTGTTACGCCGTTGGTCAGTGTGTAAGTGTCTGTTAAACTTATTTTTGTCATGTTATTGATCCTTTGAAATTCTTGTTCGCCGTCTTGTCAGCCGTGTATGAAACCGTGCTGCGGATGAAACAGTTAAAATATGATTGTAAAGCATAGAAAAAATTTGTCAACAATGCAAAACCCGATGCAAAACCGGCGTGAACGGACATTTGCATCAAGACAGCGGTCAGCGAATTTCCGTTGTCCGGTTCCGAATGGCTTCGGCGGTTTTCGGCATTTCCATAAGCCGGTCCATAAGCCAATTGGTATAGACCTTCGCTCCTTCTTCCGTCATATGTCCGTAATCAAAGAGATAATCCTCGTCCGAACCTTCGCTTGTAATTTCTTCAAAGTCCCGCGATAGGATCACGGCGCAGTCCGGTCTTTTGTCAATTTCCTGCAACACCCGAATATACGGATCATCCGTCTTCTCACGCAAAGACGATTGGGTATAGTCCGATTGCCCGTACCATTTCGGCGTAACGACCGCAACAACAAAAATGCCGTGTTCCCGGCATAAATCCAGAAGCCGGAAAAGACCTGTCCGCTGCGTTTCCAAAACAGCCGTGCGTTCTCGGTCTGCCGCCGTGCTGCGGGTGTCCGGACCTGTCTCAAGCCGTTTTTTCCGAACCTCTGCGGCTGTTTTCCGAAGTGCCGGTTTCACACGCTTTTCTTTTTGATCCCGATAAGGTTCCCAATGCCATACCTCTTCAAAAATAGGGGGAATATGTCCTTTATGACTCTTGCTGAATCATTTATAAAAGTCCGAAAAAGAAGTCCGGCCTTCCGAAACAAACGCAGCCCATGCTGCTATATCCTGCGGCATAAAAGTCCTGCCGGCATTTTTTATTTTTGTAAAAAATGTCCTGCGTATATCCTTTTGTTTCTGCCCGAATTGAAATGC
>JAIRPZ010000235.1 GCA_031256755.1 Planctomycetaceae bacterium | reverse complement strand
CGCAGACAAGACCGCTTCAAGACAGGAGCGGTGCGTTCAAGAATAGGGTTCACTTCCCACGTGCGAAGTGGTGCATAACCTTGACAAGGAAACGCAGAAGATTAACCTAGTAGATATGCGCACGCCCCATATGGAGGCACGCAACTTTTCATATCTACTATTGGCTATCTTCACCCGGTTACCCGGTCGCACGTGAAGTCAACCAATCCGTCTAATGACGGTTCTTGAATTGCTACGAACTCTGATTTTTAATGTCTGATTGTCGTTAAAACAGTTTCCGTTTACACAGAAAACCATATTAACGATATTATTTTATCCGATTTCGGAAATGATGCAAGAGGGCGTTTTTTGAGAAAAATAATTTTTAACATTCACTTTCCATGCCGGCAAACAGGGCTTCAACAAACTCGCCGGCATCGAAAACAGCAAGGTCGGCGGCAGATTCGCCAAGACCAATAAACTTCACCGGCAAATTCATCTGTTTACGGATGGCAACAACAACGCCCCCCTTTGCCGTACCGTCCAACTTCGCCAAAACAATACCGGTACACTGCACCGCCTCCGAAAAATGTTTCGCCTGACTGATCCCGTTCTGACCGGTCGTTGCATCCAGCACCAGCACAACTTCGTGCGGTGCCGCAGGAATCTGCCTGTTGATCACACGCCGGATTTTTTCAAGTTCCTGCATAAGATTTTTCTGCGTCTGCAAACGTCCCGCCGTATCAACAATACAAATGTCGGCATTCATTTCCAACGCTTTCGCCGCGGCTTTATGAGCAATGCTTGCCGGATCACTGCCGGTTGGCCCCGTTACGATTTCCGCACCGAGCCGATTTGCCCAAACCGTCAACTGTTCAACCGCCGCTGCCCGAAAGGTATCAGCCGCACCAAGCACCACTTTTTTCCCCTCCGAAACAAATTGGGACGCAAGTTTGGCAATCGTAGTGGTTTTGCCGCTGCCGTTCACGCCGCAAACCATAATAACCGTCGGTCCCGATTCGGCAAAAACAATCGGCGCAGACGGCTGGGCAAGCGTTGATTTCAATTTCGTTTTGACGACAGCCAAAACTTCTTTCATTTCAATCACACGGCTGAAAAATTGTTTGCGGACTTCTTCGGTAATTTCCTTTGCCGCCGCAACGCCCATATCGGTTTTGACAAAGATCTCAAACAATTCGTCCAAAAAAACGTCATCAACGAGCCGTCCGCTTGATTTGAAGATGTCCCGAATATCGGTGTTCAAGACCGAAACGGTTTTGGCGAGTCCTTTCCTAATGCTGTCAAAAAATCCCATATCGCTTCATTCTACCGGAAAAACACCTGCCGGCAATACACCTGTTTCTCGCCCGCAAAAACAAGGACTGCAAAAACGGTCTGTTCGGAGTTTAACGGGAGATGTATTGCCCTTGTCCTCTGTTGCAAAATGCTTGCAAAAATGATATATTCGGGATAAACTTAAATGAAGTATTCTGTTTCAGTTGTCAGAACAAAACCTGAACAAAAAAAATTATGCCGAAAACTTTTCTGACTTTTTTTGTTTCCGTGTCTGCTGCCGTTTGTCAGGCAGCAGATGTCAACGTTGCCGATTACGGTGCAAAAACCGATGCCCCGAATAATGCCCCCGCCATTCAGAAAGCCATTGATAAATGCGCAGAATCCGGCGGCGGAACAGTGTACGTTCCCGCCGGTCAATTCAAAACCAATACGATTCGGCTGAAAAGCCATGTCCATTTGCAGTTGAATCCCGCTGCCGTCTTGAAAGGAACAACACCGGAAAAAGATGCCGCCGGAAAAGAAACCGGCAACTGGCTGAATCATTACCGGGGCGTGCTGATTATTGCTCAAAAAGCAGCGGACTTTTCGATAAGCGGCGGAACAATTGACGGCGGCGGACACCCCAAAGCCCAAGGCGGCGGCGACATGATTTCGCTGCACGAGTGCCGTGATGCGGCGGTCAGGGATATTGTTCTGAAAAACGGATTAAATTGGACGCTCCATTTGGTACGCTGTGACGGCGTAACGGTTCGCGGTGTCCGTATGCACACGCATGGCAAGGAAGGGAATGACGGCATTGATATTGAATCGAAAAATGTTGTCATTGCCGATTGTCAGATTCAGTCGGATGATGACGCAATTTGTTTCAAGAGTCCCGATAAAAATTATGTTGTCGAGAACTGCACCGTCAGTAATTGCGTGATTGCTTCGAACTGCAATGCGATTAAATTCGGGACGGGTTCAGCAGGCGGCTTCCGCAATATTGCTGTTAGTAATTGCGTGATTCGCCGGGCAACGGAAAGTCCTCTCTGGCACTGGAAGAAAATGTACCCTAACAGCGTGACGGCGGACATTACCAATCTTGCCGGTCTGGCGTTGGAAGTGGTGGACGGCGGTTTTATGGACCAGGTGGTCATTTCCAATATCACGATGACGGGTGTGCAGACACCGGTTTTTATCCGGCTTGGGGCGAGGAAAGAACCGGCGGGAACGTTGAAAAATATTGTGATTTCCGGCATTACGGCAACGTCGGAAAGTTTAATGGCATCGACCATTGCCGGTATCCCTGACCATTGTATTGAGAATGTGATTCTGCGGGACATTCTGATTCATTCTCCGGGGGGCGGTACGGCGGAATGGGCGGAAAAAACGCCGGATGAAAATGAGAAGGGGTATCCTGAAAACCGGATGTTCGGCAAGATTTCGCCGGCACACGGCTTATATGTCCGGCATGTCCGCAATCTGACGGTTGACAATATCCAATGCTATGTGGCAAAAAAAGAGGAGCGTCCGGCATTCCGGTTTGACGATGTGAAGAATTTTTCGCTTGCCAATGAACAGGCAACGTTGCCGGCCGGCAAACAGCCGCTGCTGAAATTGATTCAGTCCGAACCGCGGAAAAAACCGTAAGAACAGCAGGCGTAAAATCACAAGAGTTCCGTCCCGTTATCCCCCCTTGTGATTTTCCGGTTCAGGACTATAATAGGCGTAGCGTGTGGCTTTATTGAAGGACAGTGTGAGGCAGGAGAAATATGTACGCAATTATCAAAGACGGCGGTCGGCAGTTGAAAGTAGAAGTAGATAACCGGTTGAAAATTGATTATCGGGAAGCACTGAATCCGGGAGATACTCTTGAATTTACGGAAGTTCTGGCTGTCAGCAAAGATAACGATGTCGTTTTGGGAAAACCGACGGTATCGGGTGCGAAAGTCATCGCAGAAATCGTCGGTGATTTTAAGGGACAAAAGTTGACAATCGCCAAATTCCGCCGCCGGAAAAATTTCAAACGAAAAACCGGACACCGGCAAATCTACACGGTGGTCAAAATCAAAGAAATTGTTGTATAAACGGTTGTGCTGATTTTGCGCTTTCATATCCGTAAAAAGGGGAGAAAATAAAGGAGACCCTGCCGGTATGAAAACAGCAGCCGTGATGCTTGATGTCAAAAAGGAATATGTCCTCAAGGGAGAAACCGTTCATGCATTGCGGGGTGTAACGTTTGAGGTTCCCGAAGGCGATTATGTTGCGGTGATGGGGACTTCCGGTTCCGGCAAGAGTACCATGCTGAATTTGCTCGGCTGTCTTGATCGTCCGACTTCCGGTGTGATCCGGCTTGGCAATGACGATGTTACCAAACTGAACGATGATCGTCTTTCTAACATCCGGGCTTCCCGTATCGGTTTTGTTTTTCAATCGTACAATTTAATTCCGCAGTTAACTGTTTTAGAAAATATAGAGGTTCCGCTTTTTTATCAAGGTGCTGTTTCCCGCAGAAGCCGGTTGCGTTGTATTGAACTTGCGGAAATGGTTGGTCTCAAAGAGCGGCTGCGTCACCGTCCGGCACAACTTTCAGGCGGACAGCAGCAGCGGGTTGCTATTGCCCGAAGTTTGGTCAATGATCCCTATTTTATTCTTGCGGACGAACCGACCGGTAATCTGGATTCGGCAACAACGGAAGAAATTCTGCAATTATTTGACCGTCTTCACCGGGAGGGACGGACGATTATTCTGGTCACGCATGAAGACAGTGTCGGCGTGCGGTCCAGAAGAGTGATCCGGCTCAAAGACGGAAACATTGAATCCGAAGAATTTCATCCGCATTAAAATGTGTAAACAATGAGGGGACACTTTTATTACGGAACGTCCGGTTCACGGCAGTGATGCGTCATTTCTGCCGTCAATCATTGCCGCACTGGGATCGGCATTGATCGGTTGCACCGAGCCGCCGAATCCGAAAACAATCACGCCGGTGTGATTACTCCCATCAACGGTCTGACAGAAAACTATTCGCTCCGTTGCCGCGTAATTGAATTTAGCAAGAAGCATGATTATTTCGCCAGCCGGTCCAAAACGAGTTTGACTATCGGACTTGGTAAAAAATTGGCAAACGTACGTTCATCAGCAATCGAAGCAATTTCCTTAATCAGCGAACTCGAAACATGAGCTAACTCGCCATCTGCAATCATAAATAGCGTTTCTATATCCGGTGCAAGTCGGCGGTTCGCCATCATCATTGTTAATTCCGCCGGAATATCCGTTATCGGACGCACGCCGCGAATCATAATTTTCGCCTCCGTTTGCTGAACAAATTTGACCGTCAAGCCCTGATAGGTACGGACTTCAATATTGTTCAAATGAGATGTCGAAAGCCGAATCAGTTCCACACGTTCTTCGGCAGAAAAAAGCGGACGTTTATCCAGATTGACTCCGACTCCAATCACCAGACGTTCAAACAACCTGCTCGCCCGCTGGACAATATCTAAATGTCCAAGCGTGAACGGATCAAAGGAACCGGGATAAACCGCAAGTTGCATATTGTTCAAGGGATGACGCAAATGAATTTAGTATGCCGGTGATGACGCTCCTGTTGTTTCAGCCGCCGTCTCTTCCGTTTCGGAACCGGTTTCCGATTCGGATTCCGGTTCGACGGCTGTCCAGCGGACAAGACGGCACACAACCGGCTGCTGTGCAGAAAGGACATTTTGACGGACAGTAACGGCAATTTCAATAAGGTTGTCATCAATATCTGTTATTTCCAAAGAATAAAACCAAAGTATATCGCTGACATTGCCTTCCGAAACCGCATGAGTGTCGGCAATTTCGTCTGACCGGGCAGTCAACATACTGACGGGAACATCGGCGGCGGGTTCTTGTTCAATAATTCCGAGCAAAACCTTGGACAAAATGCTTTCGGCTAACAATTCTGCCTGCACAGAATCCCTTGCTTCACGGGCATTCCGAAAGGCCGATCGGGAAATTTCACCGATGACGGCAATACAACCGCCAAAAATCACAAGCGACAGCATCACTTCCAGCATCGTCATTCCGCAGCGGAAGGACTCCGGCAGTGTCCGGCAAAGAAATGCGGTTTTGTCTGAAATCATTCCTATCGGCTTTCAATTCGGACGGCGGGTTTTCCCGGATTATT
>JAIRPZ010000228.1 GCA_031256755.1 Planctomycetaceae bacterium | reverse complement strand
GCTGGTATCGGCAGCAATTTCCCGACGGATTTCCTCCGCAATTTGTTTTCCGTTGAGTATCTGCATAAGCGGGCATTGTACCGGCTGCCGCAACGCTTTGCAATAACCCGCCGGCGATGTCTTACATCTGTATTCACCAATGACAACCGGCGAACTATCTATTTACCGCCAATCTGATAACACTATCAATAGACATGTTGCAAAACCTTTACTTTAGCCGTCAATAATACGAAGATAAACGCCGATTATTTGTGAAAATCGTGCCATTGGCAACAGCATTGCTTGAAAAAAAGTTTTGCAGCCTAGCATGTCTATGAAAAATTGAAACCTGAAAACGAAGATTACAGGGGGGGCTGCCGCCGCCTGCGTTTGTGTGATACAATTCGCCCGTTCCTTACTTTCACCAATTTGCCTTACTATGCAGAATACCCGATACACCCTCGAAGAATTTGTTCAGGCATCCGCCCAAAAAGACCTCAATCAAGGCGTGTTTGAACTCGAAAGCGAACGGACGCTCGAAGTCAATCTCAACAACAGTATGATATGGACAAAAATGGGCGCAATGATCGCCTACCACGGCGATTTGAAGTTTACCCGCGAAGGCATTTTTGAACAAGGTCTCGGAAACCTGCTCAAAAAGATGGTCTCTTCGGAAGGGGCGCGTTTGACAAAAGTAACCGGCACCGGCAAACTGTATTGCGCGGACTACGGCAAAAAAATCACCATTCTGCAACTCCGCAACCAAGGCATCAGCGTCAATGCCAATGATGTTTTGGCGTTTGAACCGTCGTTAAAAAATGAAATCAAAATGGTACGGAAAATCGCCGGTATGATGGCAGGCGGATTGTTCAATGTCGTTTTGAGCGGGACAGGTTTAGTCGCCATTACGACACACTTTGATCCGTTGACACTTGCCGTCAAACCCGGCAGTCCGGTCTGCACCGATCCGAATGCAACGGTTGCGTGGTCGGCAAACCTTTCTCCCAATTTTAAGACCGACATCCAACTGAAAACATTTTTCGGACGCGGCAGCGGCGAATCTGTCCAAATGCAGTTTGAAGGAAGCGGTTTTGTTATCGTACAGCCCTACGAAGAATTTTACGGAGCGAGTTCATAATACCGCTGCACAAAAAAAGGTTGCGCCGCATCATGCCGCACAACCTTTATAATCGCTGCTTCATCAGACAATTCTCTGTCGGAAACGGCGGCATCCTGCCGCTGTCCGCCGGTGAGTCATTGTCCGCCGTGCAATAGGTTCGCCGGACGAAACCAAAAGGGAAACTATTTCAGAGAAACCCAGTTCTTCGGAGCGAAGTGCCTCCGTCTCTTCCATAGGTTGGCTTTGGTCCAACGATGCTCTGTATTTTCCGGCACATAATGCCGGTCAAGTTTTGAACACACATTTCTGATAAACTTCCCCCTCCGTGGCGAAATCCTCACAAATGCACCTCAGGGAATCCTTCCCCTCAATGGTATCTATCGAATAATCGGCGTATCAAAATTGACTCATAAAACCGCTAAATCGCGAATTTTGCCTACTGCCGGCCGCCGGTTTTGTTAATTAGATAATTTGTAGCGGTTATTTTCCGGCTATTTTATTTGTCCTGCAAAAACGAAAGATCAACTGCCGGAATGTTGCGGGGATCAACCGGCGGCAGCAGCAAGATATTCGGACAGAAACGGCGGAACAGCCGCAGTGCGGCCCCGGCAAGCGTTTCGTCAACTTGCGGATACTGATTAAATACCAGACCGGCCAGCGGAATGCCCCGCTGCCGGACAGATTCCAGCGTTAACAATGTATGGTTGATACTGCCTAATCGGCCCGAAGTGACCAAAACAACGGGATAACGCCGCTGCTCAAGGTAATCTATCATGAAAACCGAATCGCTGATCGGAACAAACAATCCGCCGCTCCCTTCGATCAAAACCGCCGCAAAGCGGGATTGCAGTATTTCCGTTGCTTCGGTCAATTTTTCCGTATCAATGATCCGTCCTTCGAGTTCGGCAGCGAGGTGCGGCGAGGCAGGAAAGGAAAAAGAATAAGGACAGGTCAGCGTTCCGGTCGAAAACGACTGAGGCCAATCTTCCGGCAGCAGTCCCGTTTCCATCAACTCCCGATGCCGTAAGATGTCTTCCGATATTTGTCCCGTTTGACCGGTTTGAATAAGTTTTTGCGTAACGGCGGAAATTCCGTTCATCCGCAAAGATCGGGCTAACACGCCCGCCGCTTCTGTTTTGCCGATGCCGGTGTCGATTCCTGTTACGAAAAATAAACTCATTTTCAGGCACTATCCGAATAATTTTTTTTCGATTCGGGGAACATCGGTGAAGTCGGGAATAATCCAGTCCGCACCGGCTTCGATGAGTTGTGAACGTTTCCATTGATCAACCCCCTGCCGTGCGGATTCGTCGGAGGCAACGCCGATCGCCAATCCGCCGACCGCACGGACTTCCCGTGTTTCCGTTTGACCGTCGCCGAAACTGACGAGTTCCGAACCGCTGATATGATTTTCCGACAGGATTTTGCGGACGATCATTCTTTTTGACGAAGCATCCTGATCTTTTGTTCCGCCGAAAATACCGCCGTCAAAATAACCGGTGATCCGCAGCAATTCCGCATCTTCTTTGATATATTCCTCTTCGGTGCCGCTGACGAGATAAAGTTTGATTCCCCGCTGCCGCAGCATCGCCAGAAGATCGAGCGTACCGGGAACGAGCAGTTCTTTCGGATCAAGACCGCTGCGAAGAAGTTCATGCCGCCGGTGAACAACCGCAAAAAGTTCTTTGTAGTATTCCTGCAAACAAACTTCGGGATCGCGCGGCGTACCGCCGTATTCCCGAATCAAATCGGCAAGCGTGTAAAACTGAAAAACCGGCTGTTTGCCGATGTTCGGTTCCAATGCTTTTTTGGCAACGGAAAGAATTTCGGCTTCGGTTTTGTTCTGCCCTGCCGGTGTTTCTTTCAGTTGCGAGACGTAATAATTGGAAAGCAGCGAGTGCCATCCTTCCCGCATGGTGCTGACAGTGCCGTCAAAATCAAGCATGACCACTTTCGGCGGCATGGCAGGACTGGCAGAGCGGATAATTTCAAGAGAGAACATTAACGGACATTTTTCATTTTAAGGCATTGACATCCATACTATGCGGACGACAGCGGATTTTACCTGATCTCATTTCCGAATCAAGCCCCTGCCCAATTCACGTTCATAAACTTCCAGCCATGTATTGGCCAAAACATCGGCATCATATTTTCCTAAAATATCATTTCGGGCGGCTTTGGCGAACCGTTCTGCCCGGTCAGGATGATCGAGCAAATCAAGAATCGCCGCTGCAAGGGCTTGCGGATTTTCCGGCGGCACGAGCAAACCGTTTTCTTCATGCCGGATCAATTCGCGGCAGCCGCCGGCATCCGTTACCGCAATCGGACGACCCGCAGCCATATATTCCATCACGGCATTCGGCAATCCTTCTGACCGCGAAGACAAGACCGCAACATCTAACGCCGAAAGAAATGCCGGTATATCTGTAAGCGAACCAAGCAAGCGGACGTTTCCGGCAATACCCAGACGTTCTATTTGATCCTGATAGATTTTTTTCTTACCGGTTCCGGCAAGTTCAAATTGAACACCGGAACGCTCATCAAGAACGATTTTTGCCGCATCAATGAACACATCGGTTCCCTTCACCTGTTTCAGATTGCCGACAATACCGACTCGCTTGGGACAACCGGCATCCGCCGCGTTCCAAACCGGTATATGCCGGAAACATTTCATATCAATCAGATTCGGAATGACAATGACATTTTCCGCTTTAACGTGTTCCTGTTCGATAATGGATTGTTTACATGCTTCGGCATTGGCAATGACTTTATCGGTGAAAAAACGGTGTGTTAACTTTCCCATTCGGGCTTGTCGCGGATTCATCCAGAAACCGATATCGACGCGGAAACCGAAGATTTTTTTGATGCCGCACCATCGTGCCGCAAGAGAAACAAAAGCGAGCAGAAAATTGTCCAGAACCAATGCCTGAAGAATATCGATACGGTTTTGCCTGAAAAAACGGCACAATTCCCGCATTTTGCGGATTGAGGAAAATGACCGCAGCCAGCCCATTTTCAGAAAAAAGACGGGACAATCCGGCAATTCGGTGATAGTGTTTTCATTTTCATGCAGGATCAGGACAAAGGGTTCGATTCTGTTTTTGTCGATATGCCGGAGCAAAAGGGCAAGTTGCAGTTCTGCACCGGCTCTTCCCCGCCAAAAGTCCGAAACGAAACAAACTCTGATTTTCTTTTGTGCGTTATTTTGTGTGTCAGTCATGAAGATTCAAACGTGTCCTTTGCGTTTTATTGTATCATGCAGAAGCCCGTTATCCAGCACGCCCCCGCCAAGTTTTTTCCGAAACGGGCAAATTATCAAAAGCAGAAAGTCCGCCATTTGAAAAATTTGTCAAATTCGGATCGCCCGGTAGCGACGGCTTATCCGAAGCGGTGTTCATTGCCATAAAATATGCTATAATTTCCGCCGATGCAGCATCTTCCCGAACTCATACAAGACCTCGGCTTAATCCTTATGGCAGCAGCAGTCATGACACTGCTGTTCCGAGCCGTCAAACAGCCCGTCGTCCTCGGATACCTCGTCGCCGGTTTTCTGGTCGGTCCCCACTTCACCTATCTGCCCGCCGTCCAAGATCATCAGAATATCGAAACATGGTCGCAAATCGGCGTGATTTTTATGCTCTTCGGACTCGGACTCGAATTCAGTTTCAAGAAACTTGTTCACACCGGCAAGACCGCCGTCATCACCGCCGCAGTCGAAATTATCGTCATGATTATTATCGGCTATCTTGTCGGACAAATCATGCATTGGGACATGATGAACTCCCTCTTTCTGGGAGCGATTCTTTCTATGTCTTCCACCACGATTATCGTTAAAGCGTTTGACGAACAGCATCTTAAAGGGCGGAGTTTTGCACCCGTCGTCTTCGGCGTTCTCGTGGTCGAAGACCTCATTGCCATTCTGCTGCTCGTTTTTCTCGCTTCCATTGCCGTAACAAAAAATGTTTCCGGCAGCGAATTGCTGTATTCCTCATCGCAACTGATCTTTTTTCTTATTCTTTGGTTTCTGCTCGGCATTTACATTCTGCCGGCATTCTTCCGGCGGTGCCGGAAACTTTTTACCGATGAAATCCTTCTTATCGTTGCGGCGGCTCTCTGTTTTATGATGGTGATCGTTGCCGTTAAAGTCGGATTTTCGGCAGCACTCGGCGCATTTGTGATGGGATCGCTCCTTTCCGAAACATCACGCGGAACGAAAATCGAACATCTCATGCTGCCGGTCAAAGATTTGTTCGCCGCCGTCTTTTTTGTTTCCGTCGGCATGATGATCGATCCTTTGGTGCTTTACAAATACGGCGGATTTATTGTTCTCATCGTTTTTGTTACAATATTCGGAAAATTTTTCGGGACGGCTTTCGGCGCGCTGCTCTCCGGCTGCAATGTCAAAAACTCCATGCAGGCGGGAATGAGTATGGCGCAAATCGGCGAGTTTTCGTTCATCATCGCCGCGCTCGGTCACTCGCTGCACGTTACCGAGGATTTCCTGTATCCGATTGCCGTTGCGGTTTCTGCGGTCACCACGTTCACTACGCCGTACCTCATTAAAAGTTCGGAAACCGTTACGAATTGGCTCAATGCCCGGATACCGGAACGGATACAACTGCTGCTGCTCCGCTACGAAGTTGCGATGACGCTGACAGAACACCGGAGCGCATTGGGAATGCTTCTGCGGGTTCACGGCATCCGCATCTCGCTCAATGCCGTTATCATCATTGCTTTGGCGATCGCTGTCCGGTATGCAACGGACACTTTTATCACTGCGGAAACACATTTGCAGCAAAAAATCTGGATCGAAACCGGCGGATGTTTTTTAACGCTGCTTGTGTCGGCTCCGTTTCTGTGGATGGTTTTTTATCACCGCCGTCCGCGGTCGGGCAATTACAATACCGAAACCGTTGCGATCTTGCAGCGGTTCAATGTTATTGTGACGGTCATCCGTGTTTTCATCGGTTCGATTCTTATCGGCTTTGCGGTCGGACAGTTTATCCCGGTCTATGCGATCTCCGGTTTGCTGCTGATTTTTATGTCGGCACTGCTGATCTTTCTGATGAGTGAACATTTTGAACCGCTGTATCATAAAATTGAAGAGCGGTTTGTGGCTCATCTTTCCGACAAGGAGCGGGAAGCCATCCGGCAAAAGACGAAACGTACCGGACTTGCTCCTTGGGATGTATCACTGACCGAGTTTGTCGTGTCGCAGCATTCGCCGCTTGTTGCGAAAACGCTGCAAGAGTCCGATCTGCGGCAGCGGTACGGCGTGACAGCGGCGATGATTGAGCGGGGCGGAACACTGCTGATGCCGCCGGGGAGAAACGATTTGCTTCTGCCGTTTGACAAAATTTATCTTATCGGCACGGATGAAGAATTAACGGCTGTCCGGCATGTGCTGGAGGACGAGCCGGAATATGACAGCGAGTTTGACGAAGACAATATAGGATTGATGTCATGGACTCTGCCGTCCGGTCATGGATTTGCGGGCAAACGGATTCGGGAGTGCGGTATTCGGGATTTGGTGAACGGGTTGATCGTCGGCATCGAGCGTGAGGGATACCGTTATTTGAATCCGCAGGCGGATATGGTTCTGCACGCGGACGATCTTCTTTGGCTTGTCGGCGATAAAGCACGGATTAACAAATTAAAAAAAGGAAGTGCATCATGAATGCGGAAATTCATTGCCGAATGTTTTGCGGCTTTCGTGACAGCCGGAAAACAACCCTTTTTTTCGTCCGATGCAGCCGTACGCGGCAGAGCCGGCTTCCGGCAGCGGCGGTTTTGTATTCTCTGTCACCGGCGGCGGAATAATTTGCCGCAGTTTATGCGGTAAAACAGAAAATCCTGCCTCTGCGAGTCCGATTTACGCCCCGCCGATGCGGATTTACGCCCGATGCTGTCAAAAACATGCCGTAAGAAACAGAGGGAACGGCTTATCCTGCCGGTATCGTCTTTCGCCTGATTTGCCGGGAGCGGTCGCACAAGTTTTTCCCGACTCTTTTAATTCCCTTGCAGCAGATCTCTCAATTTTTTGTTTTTCTCTTGAATCGTTTCGATTTTCAACTCTTCCTGCTTCTTGATAATCGCCCGCAGCAACTCAATGG
>JAIRPZ010000158.1 GCA_031256755.1 Planctomycetaceae bacterium | reverse complement strand
GATAAAGCCAGTGTTTCTATCGGCATCCGCGGACCGGTGACGATTCAAAGTGCATACAGCATCGAGACCATTGTTCCTTGGAGTTTGCAGATTACCAAGAGCGTTAATCTTGAAACGAACAATCCGCCGGAAAAGAAGGCAGGCGACACAATGGGCATGAAGCACCGCATTGACAAAGCGGTTTATGTTACCTACGGAGCAATGAATGTTCAACTTGCTGCAAAGACCGGTTTTTCGGATAGGGACGCAGAGAAAATCAAAGAAGCACTCCAAACACTGTTCGTCAACGATATTTCCGCTGCCCGTCCCGAAGGCAGTATGGAAGTCCTGAAAGTGATTTGGTGGAAGCATAACAGTCCGGCAGGGCAGTATTCGTCCGCCAAAGTACATCACTCATTAAAAGTCAATGCGGATGGTACGTACACATTGGAACAGTTGAACGGTTTAACGCCGGAAGAACTTGACGGTCAATAAGGTTATTGTTGTTTGCGAAAATCAATGATACAATCGTGCTATGAAAACCGCCGTTAAATTATTTGAGCAGCAGCAAGTCCGCACCGTTTGGGACGAAGAACGGGAGGAATGGTTTTTTGCCGTCGTGGATGTCATCGGCATTTTGACTGACCAGCCGACGCAAGACCGCGCCCGGACTTACTGGAAAGTGCTGAAACACCGCCTGAAAAAGGAAGGAAATCAGTCGGTTACAAATTGTAACCAACTGAAATTGCCGTCTTCGGACGGTAAATACTACAAGACCGATGTTGCCGATACGGAGCAACTGTTCCGCATCCTTCAGTCCGTTCCGTCGCCGATGGCAGAACCGTTCAAACTATGGATGGCGCAAATTGCTAAAGAACGGCTTGACCAGTTGCAAGACCCGGAGTTGTCTATCGAACAAGCGATGCGGGATTATAAGCGGCTCGGTTATTCCGACAACTGGGTCAATCAGCGATTGAAGAGTATTGAAATCCGCAAGGAATTGACTGATGAATGGAAGAAACATGGCTTACAGGAAGGCATGCAGTTTGCCGCATTGACGGACATCATTGACAAAACATGGGCAAACAAAACAGCGGTGCAATACAAAAAATACAAAGGATTGAAAAAGGAAAATCTGCGGGACAATATGACGAACACGGAACTCGTGTTGAGTATGCTGGCAGAACTTTCGACCAAGCAGATTTCGGAAGTGCAAAATCCCGAAACGATGCCGGAACATCAGCAAGTTGCCCGCAACGCCCGATTGGAATTGGAAGCAAAAACCGGTAAAAAAGTTGTGTCGCCGCTGAATGCCAAACAAGGCATCCTGCTTAATCCTAAAAAGAAAAAAGATATACCCGGCGGTCAATGATATGTACACCGAATCCCAATATCTTGCGATTTCCGGCTTGCAGCATCTTGCGTTTTGCGAAAGGCGATGTGCGCTCATTCACCTTGAGCAACTCTGGACAGAAAATATTCTCACTGCCGAAGGACGGTTGATGCACGATAACGTTCACTCACCGAACACTGAAACACGCGGCGACCTTATCATCACCCGTTCTCTGCCGCTGCATTCCCAATCACTCGGTCTCACCGGTGTTGCCGATGCCGTTGAGTTTCACCGCAGCGAAAACGCAACGCTGCAATTACCGAAACATAAAGGTGCCTACTTCGCCTTTCCTGTTGAATACAAACATGGGACAAAAAAATCTTTCAGGTCCGATTCTATTCAACTCTGCGCCCAAGCCCTGTGTCTCGAAGAAATGCTGCAAACCGAAATCAACGAAGGTGCATTGTATTACGGCAAAACGAAATCCCGTACCGCTGTTGTGTTTGACGACAATCTCCGCACCAAAACAAAATACTATGCCCTCCGCTTTCACCAACTTATGGAAACCGGTGAGACACCGCCGCCGAAACCGGGACCGCATTGCAAACAATGTTCCCTCGTTGACGATTGTATGCCGCAACTTTCCGGTAAAGCATCGCTGTATATTGATAAAATGCTCGAACAGTTATCAGAACAGCAAATGTAAATCCGGTTATTTCGAGAACCAACACTGTCATATCGACATCGAGATTCGCTTTCAAGGTGCGTCTTCGGATTGCGGACTTTTATAATTAATCTGCCGCTTTTGCCATAGCATAAAGTTTATCAATCGTCTTATCATGCTTCGGCTGTTTCGCAGGTACTTTAACCACAGGAACAAACAAGGAAGATTTCGCTTCGCAATGTTTTAACCGCTGTACGGCAGCATCATAGTAATTCATTTCTAATTCAATACCGATAAATTTTCGGTTGTTCTGCAATGCAGCAACTCCTAAAATTGTGCTTTTGACAATGCTATCCTTGCTTTATAATAATCCAATGCTTCTTCGTAAGATTTTACGATAAAACGTTCCTTATGGATAGAATACGGTTCTCTATTGAGAGTATTCTCAATCTTGTTCCGGTATTGTTTTGGAGCAAGGACATAAAAGTCCGTACTGAAATCTTTGAGTTGATACATTCGGTTCAACGACTCTCCAAGCGTTCCAATGCTATCAACTATTTCTACGACTCTACGCGGAAACTGATACCCGTGTGATGTGAACCATATCACATCAATTCGCTTGGCAACGTTAACTATTTCCGTATAGGTAAATGCTGGAAAAGTTGCCAATGTTGTTAGTTGACTGATTGAAATACTGTCTTGAAATTGTGCGCTGGGGTCGGCACAATAAGTTGCAAATTTTTCGTAGTTGCCAAGTTCCACCATCACCCCTTCCATATAAGAGTGCATACGCACCTTATCCTTCTTGGCTATTGTTAATGCTTTTTCTTCGTTGAAATCAATCAAGCCGTAAATCCCTAAACCAACTTTCTTGAAACTTCTGTTATTGTAGATTTCACGATATAACACACCGCGAACAGCCGACTCCCAATCTTTTGGGGCTTTGATATTCGGATAATACCGTTCAATATTATCATAAATGTATTGCCACGAAGCGACACCGCCGTTCTCGTGCATCAGTTGTTGCAGGGCTTCAACCTTTGTCATAGGATTGTCCAATAATAATTTGATAAACTTTATACCAAACGTGTTGATAGTTTCTGGCACTATATCTAAATTCTTCCTCTATTCTGTACTCTTTTATAAACTGCCGCATAGATGCTTGCAAAGTACTTCGTACGATTTCGTATCCGTTTGACGATTTGCAGATAAGATTCCAAAAGTCCTTGCCGATTAGCAATTCTTCATCGGCAAAGAATTGTTTCACTCTGCTTTGATTCCACGGTTTATCCTCGCCGAAACGGTTATAAGCCGTTGCGAAGTATATTTTAATCGGGGTTCCTTGGGGCAAGTTATTTGACAAAATAGCAAATTGTTCCAACACGGCTTCCTTTTCACTGCGGGACTTTTTATTGTCTAAATCGCCGCCGATTTTTAATTCAATAAGGATATGTTCATTCGTATCTTTATCTACAAGATAATAATCGCTGTCGTGACGTTTCTCAGCAGATTTTCTGAAAGTATTGCTGCGCAATGTTTGATAATCCTGTACCGTTGGAGTTTTCCGATGGCTTTTATAAGATTCTAAAAGCGTTGCAATGATTTGAGTTTGTTCTTCAAATAATTTTCCTTCAACGTTTTTAGAAACGCTGTAAGATTGTTCAGCGATATTGACTGCCAACTTTTCCAGCATATTGCCAAGCGAGGAATCCAATGACCGGCATAAAGCAGTGTAATACTGTATTTCGGGACCAAGAGCGGCAATGAAAACGTTGTGGATTTTCATATTTATTGTTCCGTCCGGGTCGTCTAATGCCGATAAATGCCGGTCGGAAAAGCCGCTGGCGTAGCACTCTACGGCAGTTTTGACAAGGGAACGTATGATTTTTTCTTCGGCTGGCATTTGTATTTTAGCAAAGCGGAAACACATATTTTGCCTTATGTTATCCTATCTGATGTTCCCTGTCAAGATGATGTGCAGTGTTTGCAGCAGTAGGTAGACCGAGCAGATGCCTCATTAAATTCGGGGTTGGACGCAAATTTAACTTGCTCTGCGGAACACTTGCAATTCTCCTGATTTTCCGCTATATTTCCTATAAACAGGTATCTTATGAAACCGCTCGGCAACACGCTTTACATTACCAAGCAAGGTTCCTACGTTTCCCGCGACGGAACGAACATTGTTATTTCTCTCGAAGGAAAAGAACTGCTGCGTTTGCCGGTTCATACTGTCCGCGGTCTGATTTGTTTCGGCAACGTGTTAATCACGCCGTTTGCATTAGGACTTTGCGGAGAAAACAACGTTGCCGTTTCGTTTCTCACCGAAAACGGACGTTTTCTTGCAAGAGTGAGCGGTGCGCAGACCGGCAACGTTTTACTCCGCCGGGCGCAGCACCGGTTCACGACAGATACGGAAACCGTTGAAGCCGCCGCCCGCTGTTTCGTTGCGGCAAAAGCGGCGAATTGCCGGACGGTACTGATGCGTTTTCTCCGCGACCATCCGCCGAAAGAACCGGAAGTGATAGAACGTGCGGCAAAGTATCTTGCGAATATTTTGCAGGAATTGAAACGACCGCAGCCGCTTGAAACGCTCCGCGGCATTGAAGGCGATGCCGCACAAACCTATTTTTCCGTCTTTGACCAATTCATTCTGACAAACAAAAACGACTTTTATTTTCGGGAACGTTCACGCCGTCCGCCGCTGGATAATGTCAATGCGCTGCTGTCGTTTTTTTACACGATTCTTGCTCACGACTGTACTGCCGCTTGTGAGAGTGTCGGGCTTGACCCGCAAATGGGTTTTCTGCATGCCGACCGTCCGGGAAGACCGTCATTGGCGTTGGATTTAATGGAAGAGTTCCGCCCATGGTTTGTTGACCGGTTTGTGCTGACGCTTATCAATTTAGGGCAAGTGAAAGGCAAGGACTTTACCAAGAGGGAGAGCGGCGGTGTTGAAATGCAGGACGATGTCAAGCGGGAAGTGTTGAGACATTGGCAGGAACGGAAGAAAGAGGAAATTGTTCATCCGTTTTTGGGCGAGAAAGTGCCGTATGGTTTGCTGCCGTTTGTTCAGGCACAACTATTGGCACGGTATCTCCGCGGCGATTTGGATGCGTATCCGCCGTTTTTTTATCGTTAACACTTTTAATAACTATGCTTGTTTTAATTACTTACGATGTCAATACGGAAACGAAAGAGGGACGCAAACGGCTTCGGCACATTGCGAAGATTTGCGTCAATCACGGGCAGCGTGTGCAGAAGTCGGTGTTCGAATGTAAAGTTGAGCCGGCAATGCTGGTGAAACTGCGTGCTTCGCTTATTGCCGAAATGAATCCTGAAACGGACAGTTTGCGGATTTATCATCTCGGCAAGGACTGGCATGGCAAGATTGAACACATCGGAGCGAATGAAAGTTATGACCCGGACGGTCTGCTGATACTGTGATTTTTCAGAGTATTTTCTGGCTGCTGCTGGATTTTGTTACAATAATAATTATGAAAAGGGCAATCATCATCGGGGCGACATCCGGTATCGGCCGAGCATTGGCGAACATTCTTGCCGATAACCATTATCTTGTCGGCATCACCGGTCGGCGGACGGAATTACTCAACGAAATGAAAACCGAGCGTCCGCAAATGTTCTTTCCGAAAATCATTGACGTTGACCGAACAGCGGATAACATAGACGTTCTCGAAGAGTTAACAGCTGAACTTGGCGGATTGGATTTATTCATTATCTGTGCAGGTATCGGCAATTTCAATCCGAACCTTGATTTTGCAATCGAAAAAAACACGATTCAGACCAATGTGTCGGGATTTACATTTTTGGCGGATTGGGCGATGACATATTTTGTTACACAAAATCGCGGACATCTTGCGGCAATAACATCGGTGGCGGGTTTGCGGGGGAGTTGTCATTCGCCGTCTTACAATGCAAGTAAGGCGTATCAAATCAATTACCTTGAAGGACTTCGGCAATATGCGTCCCGTTTGAAAATGCCGGTTTATATTTCGGAAATTCGTCCCGGTTTTGTCGATACTGCGATGGCAAAGGGGGAGAGTTTGTTTTGGGTTGCGCCGCCGGTGAAGGCGGCGCGTCAAATTTTCGCGACACTTCAACGAAAGAAAAAGGTTGCGTATGTTACAAAACGCTGGTCACTCATCGGATTGTTTCTGAAACTTGTGCCGAATTGGTTATGGGACAAAATCGTTTAGTTTTGCGATAATCATGGGATATTATCACACTATCACAATGTCAAAAAAACAATATGAAAAAGAGGAAACAGATAAATCCAACGATGTTATCCCTTAAAAATATTCTTTTCCGGTATCATCAAAATAGATTTTTGCAGTGCGAACCTCCGGCACACATAAAAATACGGGCGGGTTCGCGAATTTTCTAACTGTCTTATTGGCAGCAGTTTAGGCGTATGATAGAAT
>JAIRPZ010000123.1 GCA_031256755.1 Planctomycetaceae bacterium | reverse complement strand
GAATACGACATTATTTTGCACAACGGCAATGCACTGGTGCTTATCGAAGTGAAGTACAAGTTTCGGATGCAGGATTTGCACACGTTTGCGCGTCGGAAAGTGGATAATTTCCACAAGTTATTTCCTGAACATGCGGGCAAGACGATTTATCTTGCGGTTGCGGGATTTTCGTTTGGACCGGGCGTTGCGGACGAGGCGTTGAAACTCGGACTGGCGGTGCTGCAAAAGGACGGTAAAAATGTCGAAATCAGCGGTAATAACCTCAAGGCGTTTTAATTGATAATAAAAGACAGCAGATTGCAGACCGCAGACGGCAGCAAGAGGGAGGAAAGACGGCAGTATTACGAATCCGCCCAAAATACAGTTCCGATACATCCCCCCGTGCGGCTGGCGCATTTCCGCTGAAACCTATCAGCGGAACGAATACCGGACACAGCATCCGCCTTCGTCAGGGTAAAGAATTCTTCCTTTATCCAAACGAATGCCACTGCCGACTTTCTTGTCAATGTGCAGCGGTCCGTCAAGTCCGGCATAATCCAGCAACGGCGTAATCTGTGCGGCTGCCGACGCTCCTATCACGGACTCCGTCGTGTTCGCACAAGCCGCTTTCAAACCAAGTTCCCGCACACGGGCTATCACATCACGCACCGGAGTCAGCCCCGCACATTTCGACAACTTAATATTGATGCCGTCAAAAACCTCCGCACACTTTTCAATGTCTTTAACGGTTTTCCACGATTCATCCGCAAATACCGGAATTGAACAATGTTTTTTCTTCATTTCCTGTTTCAAGGCAGCCATCCCCTCAAAATCAAAAGCATTTAAGGGCTGCTCCAGCAACTGCACACCGAACTCCTTCATCGGTTCGATCATTTCAACGGCTTTTTGCAGCGTCCAGCCGCCGTTGACATCAACGTGAAACGGCGCACTTGTTTTTTCCCGCATCATACGCAGGATTTCAATATCATAGCGGCAGCCGAGTTTGATGCGGTATATATGCCAGTCGGGAACTTCGGCAATCCGATCCGCCATCCGTTCAAGAGAATCCAAACCGATACTGTAACTGGAAAAGGGCTGATTCACCCGCGATAACCCCCAAATTTTCCAAAGCGGACGGTTCTTCATTTTTCCCCAAAGGTCGCACGCCGCACAATCAACGGCACTTTGCACAAACGGGTTGTCCGCAAGAATAGTGCGCATAAACTGCCAGAAAGCGATGGGATCGGCAAGGGCGTAATGATCCAATTTCTCCCGGCATTTATCGAGCCGGGCATACATGTCTTCGACTGTCGTTCCGTAAAATGCGTCTTCGCACGCTTCGCCGTATCCGCACAAATCATCCTGTTTTAATTCGACAATGACTGCCCGCACCACATTGACTTCACGTCTTGAATTCGCAAACACATGTTTCAGCGGAAAATCAACCCGTTTCAAACGCATTCTCATAGCGTCTTCTTTATGTTTTTCTATTTCATGTCCGTTTCATGTCCGGCAAACCGTTCCCCATTGTAAAAGGTGAACGCCGGTAAATCAATGCCCCTGATGTGTAAACAAACATTACGGAATGACGGCGATTTCGGCATAAGCCCCTGCGTCTTTGCCGGACTGCAAAACCAGTTGACAGCGTTCACGATTCATGCCGAGCGATACAAGATAATCCCAAACGGCAAGACTTCGGGCGTGGGCGAGGTCTAAATCACGGCGGTAAACGGCCGTTTCACCGGGCATCGAAGCGGCTGTAATCCGCACCGTCAAAGGAGAATCAGCGATTTGCCGGTACACGGCATTCAGTTCCTGCCGGGCGGATTCCGAAAGTTCTTCACTGCCGGTCTCGAATAAAATTGTCCCGCCGGGTTTGCGTCCGGCAGCGGCTTTTTTTGACCGTGCTTTCGGCGGAAATACATTGTCGGACGCAGCATTGCCGAAAAGCCCGAAACCGCCGCGCAGCGATTCCGTTGCACTCTGAAACTTCGTTTCCTGCACGGTACTGACAGCATACAGCATAATGAAAAAACAGAGCAGCAGCGACATCAGATCGCTGTAA
Source organism: Planctomycetaceae bacterium (assembly GCA_031256755.1). Lineage (GTDB taxonomy): Bacteria > Planctomycetota > Planctomycetia > Pirellulales > Thermoguttaceae > WRKP01. Next base: position 13,649 of record JAIRPZ010000123.1, on the reverse strand, counting down.
GTAATGACCCACTCGGATTCCGAATCGGGTGCAGCATATTCGTTGTTATTCATCATTTGTCAAAGCGAGCCAAAGGAACCGGACGTGATTCAATCACTGCCGGAACTTATACTGATTTTTGCCGCCGGAGAAAAGAGGAAACCGCCGGCGGCTTTTCCGCCTTGACAATTCAATAACGGCGCGGAATAATACCGCATATTGTGCGTTCCCTCAATTTTCCCCCTTACTTTTATGAAGAAACCAGCCCTTTTGTTTGTTCTCGTCCTGTTTGCGGCAGGGTCACTGACCGCCCAAGAAACCTTTACTCCGCTCCTCACGGAAAAAACCATCAGTTTCGTCCACGTTGACCTGCGGAATGTCAATTTGGATACCGTTAAAGCCGAAGCCCTGAAACAAAGCGGGCAATTGCTGAAACAACTCAACTTCGACAACAAGTCCGCCAAAGCCGTCCTGCGGGAATGCAGCACCGAACTCGGAAAACTCGATGCGATTGCCCGCCCCGTTACCGAAGCCGTCATGACAAAACTCGGCATCAACGAAATCGCCTTTATCTTCGATACAGGCATGATCGAACAAAATATCGACGGATTGTTCGTTGTCCCATGGAAAAACAAAACGGCAGATGATCTCAAATTTCTGAATGATTTGCTGACCGATGTACCGTTCAAAGATTCTTTATATCCGGCAGGGGACTTTCTCTTCTTGTCGCCGCGCAATGATTCCGCTGTCAAAGAAGACCTGAACAAATGGTACAAAGGACTGACTCCGGCAAAGGACTGCGCCGTTCAGCAGGCATTAAAATCGTTGAAACAAAGTGATGAAATCAAGTACGCATTTGCGCTGCCGTCCGCACTGAAAAAGCGGCTTACCGACAACGGGCTTGCTGACGATGCCGGAATGTTCCCCCCCGGCATGCCGAAAGAAGTCCAAAATCTGCTGTTGTTCATTGCCAAAAAAGTCGAGTGGGCTGCCGGTTCGGTTTCGTTTGCCGCTCTTCTTTCGCTGCCGGAAAAGGCGGGCGGGGAAAAAGATCAGGAAATGCCGCTGCTGACCGTCAAAACACCGAATGCAGCCGATGCCAAACAACTCCGCCTGATGCTGGAAGGAGCCATTGAGTGGGGTATTTTTGCCGGTCAAATAGCGGCTTCGCAAAATGAAGGCATTAAAGTCCCGCAACTTGCCTTTGAATTTCTCAAAGGATTTTTACTGACGCTTCTGCCGGATGTCGAAGAAGACCGGCTCATTTTCCGGCTTCGGAAAAGCATTACGACACTCTTGAGCGGACAGCACAGTGCCGCAGGCGTTGCCGGTATCAGTGCTGCGCTGCTTTTACCGGCTGGACAGGCGGCAAGAGAGGCATCCCGAAGGATGCAGTGCGGCAACAACTTGAAAATGATCCTCATTGCCCTTCATAATTATCATGACGTACAGAACGGACTGCCGCCGCTTTACACGGTCGATAAAAACGGGAAGCCGCTGCATAGTTGGCGGGTGCTGCTTCTGCCGTATTTAGAGCAGTTGGAATTGTACGACAAAATCCGCCTTGACGAGCCGTGGGACAGCGCACACAACAAGCAGTTTCACAATGCGAAAGTTCCGTACTACCGCTGCCCGGATTATGCGGGCGGCAAGGACGGGGACTGCCACTATTCCGCGATTGCCGGTGAAGCATTTGTACCGGCAAAAAAGGGGAGCAATCCCGTCCATGATTTTTCGGTCATTACGGACGGCTTGAGCAACACGCTTGCGGTGGTGGAAGTGAAGGAACCGTTCTGCTGGATGGACCCGACGGCGGACATTTCGCTGGAAGAATTGCAGCAGGGGATCAACAACGCCAAAGGCAAAGCCGGCAGTTCTCATCAGGGCGGAATGAATGCGGCACGGTTTGACGGTTCGGTTCTATTCCTTCCGCAGGATACGCCGAAAGAGATTCTCAAAGCATTGGGGGATTGCGACGACAGCACTGCCGTCGATCCCGCTACGTTCAGAAAACGGTAATCAGGATCGCCGCCGGCGGGTATGCGGATGTAAAAAATCTGATAAAATGGGGCTTTTCATAAAAAGCCCCATCGGCTCAATGACGCAGTACAGCGCACAAATATCGCAATTAGAAAAAAACGTTTCCCTCGCCGTTTTCGGCAAGCGGCAATTGATCCGCCGCTGTTTTGTGGCACTTTTTGCGGCCGAACATATTCTGCTCGAAGATGTTCCCGGTGTCGGGAAAACGCTGCTTGCCCAAGCCGTTGCCCGAAGCATTGCCGGTCAGTTTAACCGGATTCAATTCACGCCGGATTTGCTTCCGGCGGATATTACCGGCAGCAGCATTTACGATCCGGCATCGAATTCGTTTCAATTTTCCAAAGGGGCGTTGTTTGCCAACATTGTGCTTGCGGATGAAATTAACCGGACAACGCCGCGGACGCAAAGTGCCATGCTCGAAGCCATGGATGAGCGGCAGGTTTCGGCAGACGGCACGACTTATCCCCTTCCTTCCCCGTTTATGGTGATTGCAACGGAAAATCCGGTGGAGTTCGAAGGCACATATCCGCTGCCGGAAAGTCAACTTGACCGTTTTTTGCTGCGGATTTCGGTCGGTTATCCTGACCGGCAAAGTGAATTGCATATTCTGAAAACGCATCAGGTTGCCCGTCCGATTGATTCGTTGCAGCCGGTATTGTCTGTCGAGCAGATTCTTGAAATCCAAAAAGCCGTGTCGTCTGTTCACGTTGCGGATTCGATCAATCAGTACATACTTGATATAGTCGAGGCCACCCGCAGCCATGACGAGTTGCTGGTCGGGGTCAGCACGCGGGGAGCGATTGCTTTGAGCCGGGCAGTTCAGGCGTTGGCGTTAATTGAAGACAGGGATTTTGTGATTCCTGACGATGTCAAAACGCTGGCGGTTCCTGTACTTGCGCATCGGATTGTTCCGAAGTCGGTTGTTCCGCACCAGCAGCGGAAAATTGAAGAGACGCTGATTGCCCGGATTTTGGATTCTACGCCGGTTCCTGTCGGGGATTAGGGAATTAACTGTCCGCCGGTGCGGATAATTGTTCTTCCATCCATTGCAGGTAGTCCTCATTGGCTTTTTGTATCGGCAAAGCAACGATCTGCGGACATTCGTAGGGATGCCGGGTTTTGACAGCGGCTTCGAGACGCTCGAAAAGAGATAATTTCGTTTTTGCTAAAAGCAGCGTTTCCTGACTGTTTTCGCAAATGCCGTTCCAAATATAGACGCTCCTGACCGTACCGCAAACCTGTGCGCACGCCGCAAGCCGTTCTCTGACCAATGCCGACGCGGTTTCCTCCGCCGATTCCGGCGAAGGAAACGTGATTTGGACTTGAATGTAATCCCCATGCATCTTCATCAGGTTTTGTCCTTTCCTGTCCGTATGGTGTTAAAACAATCCGATGGATTTCATTGGATCAAAAACGTCAATGATTTCCGGGGCGGCACGTGTCCCGCTCAATTCGGCACCTGCCAAAATAAAAGTGTACGCATTCTGCGGACGGGGAAACTTCACTCCGGCAACTTTCAATTTTACACCGGTATCTTTCAATGTCTCTTTCATCAAAAGAAACTGATTCCTATCGGGACCTTCGAATTGACCGGTCGAGGTTTTGGCGTAAGATGCACCGGTTTCAGCAATAAGTCGGCTTGCCGTATAAAAAGCATTGCAGTTGTCTTTCACGGCTTCGCGGCGTGCCGGACAGATTTCCTTTTCCGTTGATTGCTTCGGCAATACGGAATAATCGAAAAATTTACCAATGCTGCGTTTGTCGAGTTTCGAGAGATCAGGCATAACGGATAGGGAGTCAGACAGGATTTGCTGCCGGCGGACACCGCACAAAAAGTATTGTAGTTTATTTTCGTTTTACGGGAAGGGAAAAAATAGCGGAACTTGCCCTTGAAATTTTCTTTTTTTCATTGTATAATAGTAATAGAGTTAAAAATAGTCCTCCGAAGCAGTCATCGGAGGCATAATGTCATTCCTAAATGATGAAAGGAGGATTTATGACGGCAGGAACGAAAGACCGGTGCAATGCTGCACAGCAAGCGAAATTATTCGGGTTAGATAATGTGGGCGCATTAGGGGGGGGGGGGTAAGAAATATCGTTCCGTTGGGACAAGAACGGCGGACAGTGAAATAGACAGCAGGCATCAGACCGCAGACGGCAGCAAGAAAGAACGAGCAGCCGCAAAAAACCACGTTGTCCAACGCCGCAGCGAAATAAAAAGGCGTGATAATACCCGGCAATCTGCCGTCTATTCTGCGGGCTTCACCCTTATCGAACTCCTCGTCGTGATCGCTATTATCGGCATGCTGATCGCCTTACTCTTACCGGCGATCCAAGTCGCACGCGAGGCAGCGCGGAGAATGTCCTGCCAGAACAACCTGAAACAACTTGGACTCGCTGTCCACAACTTTCACGACACACAAAACGGCTTACCGCCGATAAGCGTGGAATCAACACGCGGTTCGATGTTCGTTTTCCTGCTCCCCTACAATGAGCAGAACGGATTATACGCCGACGTTACCGGAACGGGCGGGTTTTTCAATTTCAGCACGAATCCCGGTGCGACCGGTTCCGGTGCAAGTGCGGATAAGTGGTGGAAATCGTTAAGTCCCGACCGGCGAAACAGTATGACCATCGCTTCTATTTTCTGCCCGTCCCGCGGCAGCCGAATCCCCGCAGACGGAGACGCAAGTGCAACTATGCTCGGACCGAGAGCCGATTATGTTCCTATCGTTGCACCGAATTCGCGAGCGAATAACGGCGATGATACCTTCAACTCCAATCCCGGAAGATATAGTTTCGGCACAGCGGCAGATGCCGGTTCGACCTATTCCGGCGGTTTTCTGGCGCATGACCGGCAGACAGGCGATGCGGATTGGGGTTTTAACGGCGATCTGCATGGACCGATCCGCCTTGCAGACGTGACTTGGTTCGATGGAGTATCGCATGGATGGGACGGCGGTTCTTATGTTGCTGCTTACGGAGTGAAGGGCTACACGCCTCCTGATGAAATTGCGTGGCTCAAGGACGGGACGAGCAATCAACTCATTGCCGGCGAAAAACACATTCCTCGCTGGGCATTAGGCGGCGAAACGCGGGAGGCAAGGTCTTGGGACGGCGGCGTTTTCGGTGCAGGAGACACAGTCGGTGATTCGGGCAATGACCGGTACGGCGAAGTGTACAATTTGGGACGAATCATCACTCACCCTGATTGCGGACATGCTGCTTTTGCCGGAAACGGGCAAAGTTGGAAAGACGAGTCGAACATCCCGGACGGTGCGCCGGAAGGAACGGGCATCTGGCTGGAGGGCTGGGCGGGAACAAACCGGGCTTGGGGAAGCAGCCATACCGGCACTTGCACATTCCTCGTCGGCGACGGAAGCGTGAAATCGCTTTCCGTTACGATAAACGACTTGCTTCTTTACGGGCTTTCCTACGTAGATGACGGTCAGGGTCATACTCTGCCGTAGCAAACTGCATTGCCGCCCTGATTTTACCGGTTGGGGCGGCGGTGCTTGTTTCCCAATTTCTTCACACTATATCACTTTCACCTTTAACGTTAATCACTCACTTTAACTGTACAAAAACCTTATGAACAAAATCATTGCAGCACTTTTATTAACTGCCGTGACGCTGATGAGCGGCTGCGGAACGTCCCGCACGGTCATTACCGGTACAATCAAACTGGAAGACGGTTCGCCGGCACCGGTTACCGGTGTTGTTTTCACAAATAAGACGGACTCTTATTCGGCAGCGGTTGCCAAAGACGGTTCGTACAAAACGGCTGATACGTCCTACAAAGGACTGCCGCCGGGAACTTATCAGGTTTCTTTGAGCGGGGGACTGCGGAAGAAACCGGTTCCTGTGGCGGATGGAGGGATGACTCCGCCGCCGGAAGTAACTTACACTATACCGGAAAAATACACATCGGCGGCAACGTCCGGTTTAACTTTCGAGGTCAAACGTGGCGGCGACCGGACGTATGACATCGTTGTCAAGCCGAATTCGGAATGATCGCCTGTGCTGCAAGCCGGCTGGCACCGCCGGACGGACATTAGAGAGCAACGGACATTCGCCGGCCGTTGAAGAACGAAAATGAATAAAACGGGGGACGTATGTCCCTCGTTTGCGTTTGTTTTTTGGGCAGGATTTTCAGGGCTATCACGATCATTGACAGGATAAAAATCCTGTTAATCTTGTCCAAAATAGACCTGCCCGGCAAGGACTTTCATATTCTTCTTTACTTTTTTCATTTCCGATAACTCTATCAACTGATATTTCCGCTGCCTGCTGCCGGCAGAGGTTCCGGTGTTTTCGGAACATCCATCGGCGTAACCGCCGGCGGCTGCGGTTTCTTTTCCGAGTCCGGCGGCGAATCATCGTCCGGATCGTATAAATTTCCGCCGCCGGAAGACTCCGCCGGATTCTGCGTATCTTCTGTACCCGGCACTGCCGCCCCAACTTCCTGCGGCTGCGGTTTCGGCGGATTCTTCATTTTATCCAACGCCGATGCAACCCCCTTCGGATCCATCGGTTTGGTAACATCGCAGATATTTTGCGCACACGCACACGGGTTCCTGTTGCAGAATTTGCACGCATAAGCAAACGGCACCTGTCCTGCCAAACCGGGTGCATCGCAAGTACACGTCTCTTTATTGCACAGCGGACATGTCCAGCGGAACGTGTACGGACGGGCATATCCCGCCAGAATGGACGGATTCCACGTAGGACGGTAATACGGTGCCGGATTGTAATAAACCGGAAATTTCCTCGCCCCGTTGTTGTGCAAATCCAAAACCGGACGGGGAATCACTGAAAAAAGACGCGGCTCGTGGTACGGATTGAACTGCCCCATTCTGTCCCAGCCGTCATCGGCATGTTCACACGGATCGCTGCGGTGTTCCCGACAGGCATCGCACGTCCCGCACGGCTCATCCCCTGCGGATAAATCGCAGGAATTTCCCATATTTTTGCTTCGCGGCTGAATATCATGCCGGCATAACGTCCTTTCGCAAGGAAAACCGTTGACACACATCTTGCACATATTCGCACAAGGCAGTGCTTTATTTTTCGCCGCTTCTTCGCATTGATCGCTATTGCCGTCTTGACACGGTTTACATTCGCCGCACGGTTTCGGATCGCATGTCCTGCACGTTCCGCAAGGTTTGCATGGTGTTGCCGGACTTTTTTCACAAAGCGGACATTTCACCGGTTCGGGTTTCAGAACAGTAAATCCTTCGACTTCTTCCAAGCACTTTTCAAACCGGATTCGTGCCTGCCGTTCCTGTTCGGAGATACCGGCTTGACGTTCCGGCGTAACCGCACGCGGCGAATGCCCCTGCATCATATAAGGATGTACACCGATCGTTTTCGGATCAGGATAAAGAAACGGCATTGCCTGATTGACCGGAGATGCCGCTGTGTTTTCCGGTGCCGCAGTTCGGACCGGTTTTGTCATTTTCACCGGTTTCGGCGGTGTCACTCTGGTTTGCTGCGCCAGGGACAATGTTCCGTAAAATAGGGCAGCGGCGGCAAAAACGGCAAAAACAAAAAAACGCGGATATAAGTTCATCATACGGCTCCTATGGGGGAACGCGGTTGGGTTGCCTTTTCTCCGCAGGACCATCTGCACCGGCAACACACCGTACCTCTCTCCTATCGGCAAAATCCGTGAGGATTCTGATAGTTAAAAGCCGAAAAGATTGTTCGGCGTATTCTTTTTTTCGGAAATTCCATACAATCGTCATAATCGTGTTGCTTTGCTGTATTTTCATAGACAATTTTTCGCAGCCGGCGTGATCTTCGGTTGGTGAAAAACACACGAAGAGCAACCGGCGATGCCCCCCGCTTTACGGAAACGCAAATTCCGGTATAATGCCCCGCAAACGTGTGACTTTTGTCGCCAAAATAAAAAAATGGGTCAGAAAGTAAATCCGGTTGCTTACCGCACCGGCATTATGGAAGATTGGAAAAGCCGATGGTACGCTTCCAAACGTGAATTTGCTGAACTTCTTGTCGAAGACAAAAAAATCAGAGATTTCATTAAGAAGCGGAAAGACCCTTCGGACAAATACGAAAAACCGATGTATCCGGCGATTGCGAAGATCGTGATCGAGCGGACGCGGGATGAGGTTCGCGTGATTCTCTTCACAGCGAAAGTCGGCATTATTGCCGGTCGCAAAGGGGAGAAGGTCGAGGAACTGACCAATGATTTGCAGCGGTTGACCGGTCGGCGAATCAATATCAAAATCGAAGAGATCACGCGTCCTGACGTGGTCGCCCAGTTGGTTGCCGAAGACATCGGCGAACAGTTGGTTAAGCGGGTCGGTTTCCGCCGCTGCATGAAACGTGCAATGGAACAGGCAATGGAAGGAGGTGCCAAAGGCATCAAGATTCAATTGGCTGGACGGCTTGGCGGAGCTGAAATGGCACGCTGCGAAAAGCAGATTGCCGGTTCGATTCCGCTCTCTACTCTCCGTGCGAAAGTTGACTACGGTTTTCACGAGGCGAAAATCGCACAGGGGCATATCGGGATTCAGGTTTGGATTAATCAAGGCGAATACAGCGAGGACGATAACAATGGCGCGAATGCCAAAACGAGTCAAACATCGAAAAATCCAAAGAGGTCGTATAAAAGGTGAAGCGACCCGGGGAAACGATGTTGTTTTCGGAGATTACGGTTTGCAGACCCTGCAAGGGGGCTGGATTAGTGCAGCGACTATTGAAGCTGGTCGTATTGCAGCGCAGCAGTACTTGCGTACTGAAGGGCGTTTGTATATCCGTATGTTCCCCCACAAATCCATTACATCCATCCCTCTTGAAACCCGAATGGGAAAAGGGAAGGGTGAACCGGAATACTGGGCTGCCGTCGTGAAGCCGGGAACGGTGATGTACGAAATTTCCGGTGTCCCGGAAGAAACGGCAAAAATGTGTTTTAACCGTTTGGCGCACAAGATGCCGGTGAAATGCCGGTTCGTCAAACGGCGACCGATGTAATTTGAATTTTGCAGGCAGGATAGCCGGTTTTCGTACCGGTTATCCTGTGTTTCTGTCGGGTACGGTGTGTTTTGCGGAGCGAGGCAAGTGCGGAGGCGGAGGGAAACAAGAGAGAGCAGGCATAAAATTCGAGGAGTCCTTGTATGGTTGTGTCCCGCAGAAATTTCTTTCGGACAGCATTCACGTTGATCGAGTTGCTTGTCGTGATCGTCATCATTGCCGTTCTTATTGGTTTGATTTTGCCTGCTGTTCAGGCGGCGCGGTCTGCCGCCCGAAAAATGTCATGCCAAAACAATATGAAACAACAGGGATTGGCGATTCATCACTTTGCCGAGGTACATACTGTTTTTCCTCCCTCCAAGTTTTATTACAAATATTACAAAACAACGAGTACGGGTAATCCGACAACCGCAAGCATCGGACATAATCTGATGACGTTTCTCCTGCCGTTCCTCGAACAGTCAACACTTTATTCTCTGTATCATTTCGAGGTAAACTGGCAGAATAACATGAACGATGCGGCTACGGAAAACCACATTGCCTCGTTTCTCTGTCCTGAATCTGATCCTGTCCGGTTTTGTCGTTACGGAACCACGCGGGGCAACCCTGCCCATGATAAAATCGTAGAGTATTTTTGTTCCGATTATACGAGTTGCGACCAGATAGATGATACACAGCTCAAAAAGATTGGGATTAACCGCAGCGATTGGCGCAGTATCATGAGAGCGGCAAACATCAATACTTCCGGCAGGAACAGCAGCGGTAAAAAAGACCCTGCGGTGCCGGAGATTCCGTTTGATGCATACAATGTTTCGATGGACGGCATGCTGTCGGTCAATCCCGTAAGTACTTCGGCAGTGACGGACGGACTTTCGAACTCAATGATGTTGTTTGAATGTACCGGCAGACCATTCAAATTCGGATACGGGCGTGTCGCCGAAGATGCGGAGAACAAGCCGATGACACCACTTGGCGGAGCAAGATGGGCAGATAACGAATCACAAATATATCTGCATGAAATTTGCAACGGAACGCAAATGTTTAACTGTACGAATCATCAGGAAATTTATTCGTTGCATCCCGGCGGCTGTAATTTTGTCTACGGAGACGGAGCGGTTCGGTTTCACCATGAGATGATGTCGCCGGAGACGTTTGTTTCGCTTTTCACGGCTTTCGCCGGTGATGCCGCCGAAGTTCCGTGAGCGAATAATCGTGATCGAAAATAATGATCCTTGTGTGTTTTCCTGCATACGCCGTATTTTTTGTATCAAAATCCAATATGCCCGTGAAACAGAAAAAAATCTTACATATCATTTCGTCTTTGGATTCTTTCGGTATCGGCAGCGAACTAACCGCATTGACCGGCCGGCTGCCGGACGCTCTGTTCAGCAATGAAATCTGCAATCTTGCGGATACAGGTTTGCGATGTCTATTCAGAACCGTACCTCATGCGGCGTTTCATGCCGGCGTGTTGTTGAATGTTGTCCGCAAAATCCGCTGCTTTCGTCCCGATATTGTTCACGCTTGGGACAGCACGGCTCATTTTTACGGAGGTCTTGCGGCATTGCTGTGCCGTACTCCTTCTCTCACTGCCGAAAAACGGAATTTTTCCCGACCGGCGGGAATCGTTCAAAGATTTATTGATACAAAAACAAAAACGCTGATCGCTTTGCGGCAAAGAGAGGAGTTGCCGGAGTCCAAAACAGTGATCGTTCCGCCTGCGGCGGTGCCGATGAAACATTATGATCCGGTTCCGGCAGCCGAGTTGCTCGGCAAAATCGGTTTCCCGCTTATTCCGCCGTCAGGCAATTATTATCCGTTATTGAATTCGCAATACGAACCGGAACGGCGGAATTACCGCTTTATTCCGCCGGACGATCCGGGCAGGCAGCAGCCGTTTCTGATCGGAATCATTTCGCCGCTTTGTACGGAACACCGCATTCATGATGCTCTCTGGATTTTTGTAACATTAAAAACGCTGAACTTAAATTTTCACGTATTGATCATCGGAGACGGTCAGGATCAGGAAACACTGCTGCGCTGCCGCGACCGGTGGAAGTTGTTTTCCCGCGTGCATTTTATCGGCGCACGGAAAGATGTTGATCGGCTTTTACCATGTTTCGATGCCCTGCTTCATTTAAGTCCGGTACCGGAACAGATCGGTTCGGTGTCGGCGGCGATGTCGTGCGGTATACCGGTTGTTGCTGAAGAAACACCGGAAATCAGCGGAATGATAACAGACGGCGTAACAGGCATGCTGATTCCGGGATCGGAGGACTTTCGCTTCCGCCGCCGAACGGCTGTAAAAAAAATTCTGCATCTGTTTGAAAATGCAGAACTCCGCCGGTCAATCAAATCAGCGGCAAAAAAACACGCTGCCGATCAATTCTGTTTCGATACCGCCGTGCAGAAACGAACGGAAATTTTTGCGGCATGCCGATGATCTCCGTTTGACGGAATGACGATTGGTTATTGTCCGGCGTGCGGCAAAAATCCGTTGTTCTTCATCCATATCCGGCAGAGTTCCGGCCAGTTTTCTGTACCGGCGGTTCCTTTTGCCAATCCGAGACCATGCTTGCCTTTTTGATAGATGTGCAATTCTGCCGGTATTTTGTGCTGCCGCAGGGCAAGGTAAAACTCAACGCTGCTTTCCGGTGCGACCACTTTATCTTCGTCGGTTGTCCACAAAAACGCCGGCGGTGTTTTTGTTGTCACCTGTTTTTCGCTGGAATAGTATTCCGCCAGTTCCGGCGGTGCATCTTTGCCGATGAGATTGTGTTGCGAACCGCGGTGGGCGTGTGCCGACTGAAACGAGATAACCGCATAACAGAGAATCATAAAGTCCGGCCGGCAGGAAAGTTTATCGGTGTTATCTGCCGGATTCGGGTGGTCGTCAAAATGAGTCCCTGCTGTTGAAGCCAAATGTCCCCCCGCCGAAAAACCCATCACACCAATTTTGTCCGGTTTGATTTTCCATTCTTCGGCGTTTTTCCGCACGGTGCGGATTGCCCGCTGAACATCAAGCAGCGGATTGGGATGTCCGTAACCTTTTCCCCGTGTCCGGTATTCAAGCACGGCTGCCGTAACGCCGAAAGAGTTGAACCATTCGGCAATTTGTTTTCCTTCGTGATTCATGCCGAGACCGTGGTATCCGCCGCCGGGACAAATCACCACCGCTGTACCGGCGGACTTCTCCGTGTCCGGCAAATACAGCGTGAATTTCGGTTTATCTTTTTCATCAGTGCCGAGTGCATTGGGGACGTTTTGTTCCCAAAGAAAGACCGTTTTCTGTTCGGCGGCATTGATTCCGGCCGTTCCGGTCAGAGTTAACAAAATGACAAAAATTGCCGTCCGCATCGTGAGTGTTTTCATGACAAAAAGGTATTGTTCATTGAGAAGGGTTTTCAGATTGCCGTGATTATAGATTTTTCGCTGTTGTATTGCAAGCAGAAAAATAGCGGCAGATGTATGTCCGCCGCTCCCTGCATTTTCTATTATCAATTATCGTCACCCGTCCGGCAGGGTTGCCCCCCGCTTTACAAAAATCCGTATCGGAGTATAATCCGCACGTCTGAAAAAGACAATCAGAGTGAAAATATGCCGACAATTAATCAATTAGTCCGAAAAAACCGAATTCAACAGGTTTATAAGAGCAAAGCCGCTGTGTTGAACAAGTGTTCCCAAAAGCGCGGCGTTTGCCTTTTGGTGCGTACTATGCCGCCGAAAAAGCCGAATTCTGCCCTCCGAAAAATCACAAGGGTTCGTCTTTCCAACGGCAAGGAAGTCACCGTCTATATTCCGGGCGAAGGACACAGTTTGCAGGAACACTCTATCGTGCTGGTTCGCGGCGGTCGGGTCCGGGATTTGCCGGGCGTGCGGTATCAGGTTATCCGCGGAACGCTCGACTCAAGCGGTGTCGACGGCAGAAAACAAGCCCGAAGCCGTTATGGTGCCAAAAAGATACAAAAAGGTGCGGTCAAGGGCGGTGCGAAAGGCGCACCGGCAAAGGGGAAAAAATAGTCAGCCGGCAGAACGAAAGTTATACCGGCAAAGGGGAAAAAACAAACCAAACGAATATCTAATCAAGAGCGGTGCGGCATAAGCCCGCCGGTCGCAGACGAAATCATCATATGGGAAGAATTACTGCAAGCAAGAAACAACTCAAGCCCGATCCTATTTTTCAGTCCGTTTTGGCAAGCAAATTCGTTAATTGCCTGATGTGGGACGGCAAGAAAACTGCCGCCCAGGGTGTGTTCTATGGTGCGCTCGATATTATTAAAGAGAAAGTACCGGACAGATCGCCGATTGACGTGTTTCATCAGGCGTTGGACAACGTGAAGCCGAACATTGAAGTCCGATCCAAGCGGGTCGGCGGTGCATCGTATCAGGTGCCGATGCCGGTGCAGCGGAATCGGCAGCAATCACTGGCGATCCGGTGGATTTTGGCGGCGGTACGGGATAAAAAAGGGCAGCCGGCGCATGAAAAACTTGCCGCCGAATTGATCAATGCCTACAACAGGGAAGGTTCTGCCATCACGAAACGGGAAAATGTTCATCGTATGGCTGAAGCCAATAAGGCATTTGCCCATTTTGCGTGGTAATGGCACGCGTGATGTTGTGTATCCGATTGAGTG
>JAIRPZ010000078.1 GCA_031256755.1 Planctomycetaceae bacterium | reverse complement strand
AAATGGGCACAGATGGATTCGAACCATCGACCTCAGCCTTATCAGGGCTGCGCTCTAACCAAACTGAGCTATGTGCCCAAACCACAACGGCGAAATTATACCCGACTTTCCGCCCGACGCAAGGGGGAAGGATTTCCGGCTCCGCCGCTCTTTTTCCCTCTTGCGAAATCCCTTAAATTCGTTATTCTCTGTACAAAACATCCTCAAATATTATCCCTAAACGGAAAAACTACTATTATGTGCGGCATTGTCGGTCTGTTTGAACTCAAAGAACCTGTCGAAAAACTGCGCCCGCAGGCACTCGAAATGTCCCGGAAAATCCGCCACCGCGGTCCCGATTGGTCCGGAATCTATGCCGGAGAAAAAGCCATTCTCTGTCATGAACGCCTCGCCATTGTTGATCCGCAGTCCGGCAAACAGCCCCTCTACGCCGACAACGGCAAAGTCGTTCTTGCCGTCAATGGAGAAATCTACAACCACCGGAAAATACGGGATCGGCAAACCGCTTACCCCTTCAAAACAAAATCCGACTGCGAAGTGATCCTCTCGCTCTACCGGGAAAAAGGAAAGGATTTTCTCGAAGACCTCAACGGCATTTTTGCGTTCGCCCTGTACGATGAAGAAAAAAACGCTTATCTGATCGCACGGGATCACATGGGAATCGTTCCGCTTTACATGGGCTGGGACGATGCCGGAACATTTTACATTGCTTCGGAACTGAAAGCCCTCGAAGGATACTGTGAAAAAATCGAACAATTCCCGCCCGGTCATTATCTTTATCACGAATGTCAGGAACAGGAAGGCGGAAATCCTCCGCTGCCCAAACGATGGTATCACCGCAACTGGCGTGAATACAAGGCGGTCGAACATAATGAATCGGATATCCGCCGCCTTCGGGAAGCGTTTGAAGCGGCCGTTCACCGGCAACTGATGACGGACGTACCTTACGGCGTGCTGCTTTCCGGCGGATTAGATTCGTCTATCGTCTCTGCCGTTGCGAAAAAATACGCGGCGGCACGCGTTGAATCCGGCGATATGCAAATGGCATGGTGGCCCCGGCTTCATTCTTTTGCGGTCGGATTGGAAGGTTCGCCCGATTTAGCCGCCGCCCAAAAAGTTGCAGATTACATCGGAACCGTTCATCACGAAATTCATTTTACGATTCAGGAAGGTCTCGATGCTGTCCGGGATGTGATTTATCACATCGAAACCTATGATGTCACCACAGTTCGGGCTTCCACGCCGATGTATCTTTTGGCACGGTATATCCGGTCAATGGGAATTAAAATGGTGCTGTCCGGCGAGGGGTCGGACGAACTCTTCGGCGGCTACCTTTATTTTCATAAAGCACCGTCTGCCGAAGCCCTGCACGAAGAAACCGTACGCAAACTGGACAAACTTTATCAGTACGATTGCCTTCGGGCGAACAAATCGCTGGCAGCTTGGGGCGTGGAAGGGCGGGTGCCGTTTCTCGATAAAGAATTTATTGACGTAGCCATGACAATGAATCCCGAAGAAAAGTTGAGCGGTTTGAAAAACCGAATGGAAAAATGGTTTCTGCGGAAGGCGTTTGAAGATTATTTGCCGGAGGGAATTGTTTGGCGGCAGAAGGAGCAGTTTTCGGACGGCGTGGGCTACAACTGGATCGACACGCTTCGGGCAATGGCTTCGTCAAAGGTTTCGGATGCGGACTTTGCCAAGGCGGCAGAAAGATTTCCGGTCAATCCGCCGATGACGAAAGAAGAGTATCATTACCGGAGCATTTTTGAGGAACATTTTCCGTCAGCGGCAGCGGCAAAGACTGTACCTTCCGTGCCTTCGGTGGCATGCAGTACGCCGGTGGCTTTGGAGTGGGACGCTGCGTTCAAAAACATGATTGACCCGTCCGGTCGTGCCGTCAAAACCGTCCATCAGGATGCGTATTGAGATAATCCGTGTTGACGATTTTTATTTCGCTAATACGTTCCGCTGCTGCTGTAGTTGGACGACCATGAGGATGCGATGCTGGAGACCGTCGACATGTCGCTCGACATCCGTGCCATCGCCTGCTCCATCGCATAGAACTGCTTCAAATACTGCGCCTTTTTCCAGTCCAAACGCTCCTGCAAAAACGCAATACGCTCCTCGTTCTCCGTAATCTTTTTGTCCAATACCTGAAGACGCGCATCCGCCTTTCCCGTAATCTCCCCGTCACCAACAAGCGAATTCGTCATGTCCACAAACTTCTGCGCCCAGCCGACACTGTATTTTTCCTCCTTGCCGTCTTTGCCGATACGCGTCTTTTCCTCAAAGAAAAATTTCTCCACCGCCTCCTGATTTTTGTCCCAAGCATCCTGAAATTTCGTTTCGTCAAATTCCAACTTTCCCGTCTCAATGTTTGCCGCCGTATCGTTGTAGTTTTTCCGAATCGTGATGCCCAAGTCAGCCAGCGACCGGATGCCCGGTATTCCCTCGACCGTTTTTAAGAGCATATCCGTCACCTGTTTGTCAAACGCCTTCGCCACACTGCTGTTCCACAATTCATTTCCCTGCACGCCGCTGGTCTCGCTGACCTGAAAATACGTATAAGTATTTAACTCTTCCCGGAATTTATTGTAATTTTCCACAAATGTTTTCAACGCCGTCAGCACATCCGTACTGGAACTGGCACTGGACACCGTGACCGGCGAATCAGAAACACCCGTCACCGTCAACGTGATGCCGTTGACGATTTCCTTAAATGTATTCGTTGCCGAATGAAGAATCAGTCCGCTGGAATTATTGGCATCGCCGTAAGCAAGCAGCGCGTCTTTCGATTCGCTCATCGTTTCCGTCGTTAAACCAATCGCCGAAAGGTCAATGTTGAATCCGCCCGCTGCACCGGTTGTTTTGCTGGAAATCGACAAACGATACGGCGTGTCCGAACCGTCATTGACAATCGTCGCATTGTAGCCGACATTGAGGTCGTTGATTTTTTTCCGAATATCGTCCAGCGTATCGGTCGCTTCCACGGCAATTTCATGGGTCTGCGAAGCGTTGATGCGAAGCCGTCCGTCCGGGTCTTTTTGGGCAGCGGCAACAGTTCCGGCAATGCCGAGCGTTTTGGCAAATGTGGAAATGCTGTCCGCATCGCCGACCACGAAACTTTGCGTGCCGCCGGCATATTCTTCAAGAACAATGCCGTCTCCGTTGTCGTTGATGCGGGCTGTCACTTTTATTCCGCTCATCACGTTGATGGCATTGAGAACATCGCCGACCGTCTGATGTTTTTTGCTGTCAATCGTCAACGTCATCGTCGCACCGGACGAATCCTGAATGTAAATTTTTCCGCCGGTCAGATTGACACCCGACCCGCCGTTCAAGTCCGATAATTTTGTCGCATAGGAAATGATTTGCCGGTGCAGCGATGTGCCGCTGACCTGCGAACTTGCCGTATCCGTTTCCAGTCCCAGTGCCGAAGCAATTTTCGCATTGGATACCGACACGGTTTCGGGAACGTGAGTCACGCCTTCCACCGAACCGGCTAAACTTGCGTCAATTTTTGTTTTCCCGCCGCTCGCCGCATCCGCCATCGCTTTCGCCGCCAAACCGGATGCTGAACCGGTCATCGAAGGCGCATTGGCAGGCGCACCGCCGTAATTGCGGAAATAGAAATCGAGTTCCGCACTCATCATGAGTGACAGCACATTGTCATCGTCGGTCGTCCAAGTGGTTTTGGAAGCAATGTCGGACGGAATATGAAAGGTGATGGTTTTCGTTGCCGCATTGTAAAGAGGGACAGCGGTTTCTGATTCCGTTGTAAAAGCAAAGGACATTCCGTTGAGCAGGTCGCTTTGCGAAAATGTTAAGACCGCGGTTCCGCCGCTGCCGTCATCTGCCGAAACGGCACTCACGCCGGGGACTTCCGGCGACGTGACGGTCGATGAAGTTATATCTTTGAATTTGATATTATGAGAAGTGGAACCGGTAGTGTCGTTCAGCATAAGACCGGTTTTATTGCTGTTCATTTCCACGGTCAGACCGATTCCGGCAGACGATAATTTTTCGTTAACAACCCGTATGGTGTCCGACAGCGTTTGCATGGAATTTAACTCGGCTTGCGTAAAGTTTAACGTTGCCGTATGACCGGCGCGGTCTTGGACTTCCACCGCACCCGGCGTTGATTTGCCGAAACCGTAGCCGCCGTTCACCGAAGACATCAAAACGGTATCCAAACCGCCGAGCAGATGCCGCGTTTCAAAATGACCGGAATTGACGGCTTCGCCATGCATCATCGAACCGAAAGCGTAGCCGTTGATTTCATTCGCATTGATGTCGGCAGTAATGCCCAAGCGGTAGGAAATAGAGTTGACCACGCTGTTCACCGTTCCCGCCCGCTCGATTTTCATATTGCTGACGATGTAGCCGGTGTTTCCAAGAATTTCGTCCGCATCAACGTCCGCCGCAATGCCGAGACGTTCCGTCAGCGAATCGGCAACGTTGCCGACTGTTCCCGTCTGTTCGATTTTCAAATGGCTTGCCGTACTGCCGGACGTGTCGGTAAATTGAATTCCGCCTCCGCCGGTGTTGAGTTCGCAATCAATCGTCAGTCCCGCAGCGTGCAGTTTGCTGTTGAACAACACCCGCAACTGCTCAATGGACGCAACGGCATCCAGTTCGTCCTGCGTGATGTCAATCGTTGCTTCGGCACCGGTTCGGTCGGTGAATTTGATTTGCCCCGGCTCGGCACCGGACAATGCCGAAAGAATATCCGCTGCGCCGGTCGTATCGGTAAATTTAACGCCGTCTCCGGTATCGTTGAGTTGACAAGTGATGCCGGCACCGCTTCCTGATAATTTGCTGTTGAATAATGTAACAATATCATTGACATCGGTCAGCGCATCGAGTTCGGCTTGGGAAATGTCAATTTCTGCGGAATGTCCGAGACGGTCGGTGAATTTCATTTGCCCCGGTTCGGCACCGGCAAGAGCGGCAAGTGCGTCTGCGGGCAACGTGTTGGCTAAACCGAGACGGGCGGCAAG
This sequence comes from Planctomycetaceae bacterium, assembly GCA_031256755.1. GTDB lineage: Bacteria > Planctomycetota > Planctomycetia > Pirellulales > Thermoguttaceae > WRKP01. The sequence goes on along the minus strand of JAIRPZ010000078.1, from coordinate 8,987 downwards.
GTCGCTGCTGTTGTCGGCGAATTGCACGCTGCCGGTTCCGCCGGACTTGTCCACGATGTCAAAACCGGTGTAAGCGTTGTTCATTTGCAGTTCGAGTTGCACGCCGGCATCGGACATTTTCCGGTTGAGCAGAGAAACAACGGACGGCATTCCGCCGCTGGTTATTGCATCGAGTTCTATCTGCGTGAATTCCAGCGTTGCCGTATTTCCCGCTTTATCTTTGACATCAATTTTGGCGTTGCCGTTGGCTGCGGCACCGGAAAGAAAACTCATCGCACCGCCGTCAGAATCGCCGCTGATAAGACCGAGCGTCCGAAAAACCGGAGGCGTGGAGACCTGCGATAATGTGGTGAAACCGGTACCGGTCGTGAGGTCGTCAATCACGAGACCTTTTCCGTCATCGCTGATTCGGGCGTTGATTTTTCCGTTTCCGGCATTGTTAATCGTATTGAGCAAATCGCCGACAGTCAGTTCTTTATGGATTTCCGGTGCGCCCGCTTCGACTTCCGCTGTCGTGGAAAGGCGGTTGAAATCAATGTTAAATGTTGAACCGTCTTTACATTTAACGGAAATATCCGGCCAAATACTGTCAAAAACGAGTCCGTTGCCGTCATTGAGCAGGGAGAGCGACATATTTTCGCCGAGTTTGTAAATGGAACTGCCGGTGATTTTTCCGGCGGCATCGGCGGTTTGTCCGGTAAAACCGAGTGAAGCGGCTGTCTTTCCGCCGGACACTTCGGAGACGGCGAATTTGGAAATATCTCCGCCGCTGGTATCGGTCAGGACAAGATGGTCATCGACGAGTTCTGCTGTCACGTCAATCGTATCATTATCATTGATGGCATTGACCACGTCCTGCATGGTGATGGCTTTTTTGAGGTCAATGGTAGCGCGTGTGCCGCTGCCGTCAGTGATGCGTATGGAACCTTTGGTGAAACCTGCGCCGCCGTTAATATCTTTGAGTTGGACGGAACTTTCGAGCGACCATCCTTTTCCGATGGTGATGGTGCCGGTTTTTCCGAGTGCCTGTGTATCGCTGGCAACGCCTTGTGAAACGGTTTGCTGGGCGGAAGCGACTTGGAGCGGAGTGAACGTGTAGGAACCGACAATCGGCGTACCGTTTTTGGAGGCATTCAGAACGGCGGCGTTACTGCTGGAGATAGTGCAACTGCGGAAGGGGGCGACCTTATTCAGGTACGTAATCATATAACTGGACGTGAGATAGCGTGCCATCAGATTGGAGATGGCTTGCTCTTCCGCCATAAGGATTTTATTGCGGTTTTCCAGATTGGTTTTTGATATGCCGTCAATTTGGATAAGTTGTTCCACGAGAGACGTATAATCAATACCGGAAATCAATCCGACACTGCTCTGAAGTCCAGTCATGATAATTTATGGCATTTCGGGGGAATGACCGACAGATGACATTTATAAGTCATTATCGGCATTTCTGTATTTTCCGCTTGAGGCATTCGCCTTTGCGGAATTTAAGTATTCCGGGGATTATAGGACAGGAATCGGCAGAAATGCGGGAAATCTGTGCTGTTTGGGCAAAATAGGGAAAGACACGGCGGTATAACCGGCAGCATTGATACAATCCGCCGCGAGACCGGCAACAGCCCGCTCTTGCAAATAAACGCCGCAAATCATAAAATCATCACCGAACGATACGTTAATCGGTCACTACTTTAACCCCTTTATCTTCTCTACTATGAGCAAAAAAATACTGAATGTCGGAATGCTCGGCTGCGGTTTTATGGGACGTACCCATTCCAACGCCTACTGTCAAGTCAACCACTTTTTCAACACACCGTACCAGCCCGTCCTGAAAGCATGTTACGGACGCGAAGAAGATCAGGAAGCCCTCAAAAAGTTTCAGGAAATGTGGGGCTACGAATCCGTTGAAACCGATTGGAAAACCCTGATCAACCGGAAAGACATTGACATTGTCGATGTCGTCTCGCCGAATTTTCTGCATAAAGAAATGGTTCTCGAAGCCGCAAAAGCAGGCAAGAAAATCATCTGCGAAAAACCGCTGGCAATGAGTTATGCCGAAGCCGAAGAAATGGTCAAAGCCGTTGAAAAAGCAGGCGTGCCGAATATGGTCTCCTTCAATTACCGCCGTGTACCGGCGATTTCGCTCATCAAACAAATCGTGGACGAAGGACGCATCGGTCGTCCGTTCCACTATCGGGCGGTCTATTTACAGGACTACACCATCAGCCAAAAAGTGCCGTCCGGCGGCGCAGCCCTCTGGCGGCTCTCGGCAAAAATCGCCGGCAGCGGCGTAACCGGCGATTTGCTCGCCCACTCCATCGATACCGCCGAATGGATCAACGGACCGATTGCCAAAGTCAGTGCCTATACCGAAGTGTTCATCAAAGAACGCAGAAATTCAGACACCGGCGAAATGGAAAAAATTACCATTGACGATGCCTGCATGTTCCTGGCCGTTTTCCAAAACGGTTCGATGGGAACCTTCGAATCAAGCCGGTATGCACGCGGACGGAAAAATTACAGCACGCTGGAAATCAACGGCGAACTCGGAGCGGCTTTTTTCAATCTGGAAGAACCGGAATACATCGAATTCTTCCGCTACGCCGATCCGAAAACGGGACAAAAAATCGAAGACCACCTGACCGGCTGGCAGAAAATTCTCGTCACCAACGGCGAACATCCGTACATGAAAAACTACTGGGTGCCGGGAACGACCATCGGCTATGAACACACATTCATTAACGGACTGGCGGACTTCCTGTTTTCTCTGGACGGCGGAGCAAAATTTTCGCCGGACGTAAAACAGGCGGCACGCACCCAAAAGGTTTGCGATGCGGTCATCCAAAGCGCAAAAGAACAACGCTGGATAGAGTTGTCCTAAAGCGGGCTTTTAATAATTGATAATTGATAATTATGTTAAAGAGTATTACCGAGAACAGTTTTACTCCTTATTTTTCTAATTATCCATTATCAATTATCAATTATCAATGCTTCCGTTTCCGTCTGCGTCATTACGGCAAATCGGCGGCGGAAACGGTTTGCCCGTCATCGACTATTGTCAAACGCGTCATCACTTCCGGCGATGCTTTTTGCTTCGAGACAGAATGTACCGAACCGTCTCCGACTAAAATATTCACCGTTACCCAATGGGAACTCCCAAGATTATACGCCGCCCAATCACCCGTAATCCCGTCCGTACCGCCTTGCGTGTCATCCATGCAGACAACAGCCGATGTACCGGAATCGCCCGGACTGCCGGCAAACAGATGAGGACTATTCGCCACTATTCTTGCATTGGTCTGGATATTACAAAAATGCGACGGATCATTTTTGCCGTCATAGACATCAACCGCAAACCAACTGCCGTCCCAAGACCACACGGATTCCATATCGTATTGCGTCTGCTTTGCCCAATTCGGGATATGCTTTTCGGCAAGGCATAACTGATTCGATGCCCCGTCCGTCCAAGATTCCAGATTATTGCGAAATTCTTTTATGATCGTCGTTTCCGCACCATAAGTATAGTTCCGTATTTTCTTGGCTGCCAGAAAGGGACCCTTCCAGACAACAGCAGGATTCTCTTCGGGATTCATCCATTGAGACAATTCGTTTCTCGTCATTGTCTCGACTGTTCCCGCTTGATCAAAACCGGCGGCAGTGAGCAGTATCGCATAGTCACCCCGCGGATGCGTCATTGCCCCCTTAATGCTTTCAGGATATTCATGTTTATGATTTTCACAGCAATTGATGTCCGTACATCTGTTGTAATGCAAATGGCAATGCGTGCGAGGATTATCATTCCCTCCATGGCTTGGATCATTATGAGAACAATTGGACTTGGGGTTTTCGCTCTTCCAAGGTTCTTGATTTGGATCGACACCTGAGTATGGATAAGGAAATGGACACTGAGGCGGCGGCGACGGCGTAGTCGGAGGCGTAGTCGGAGGTGCAACGTGACCGGCAGTCATTCCATTTCCGATAAGCGGTGCCGACAATGCGCCGGACGGTTGATCTTTTAGACAAATCGGCGGAATGTAAATACTACTTAGCAGTGAACATGTGTCACCGCTGCCGTGTGATGACGGACACTTGTGGAAAGTGATCCCCAACAACGCTGATGTATCGGCAACAGTTCCGTTTCGTTCCTCATCGTCATATCGGTGACCCCATAGTTTCTTATCACTATAGTCCGGGTTCCATATAAAGCATCCCTGACTGACGAGCGATTCATAGGCGGCGTTCTGTTCCATGTAAGGGAGCAGGTAGCAGAACATGTGCGGCTTATGCAAGTCCATACACGCCGGCGGCAGGTCACTGTTGTGGGCATCGGCAAAGTTGTGGATCGCAATGCCGAACTGTTTGAGGTTGTTTTTGCATCGCATATTTCGGGCAGCCTCTATTGCCGGCAAAAGCAGACCAATAAGCATGCCGATGATCGCAATGACCACCAAAAGTTCCACCAGTGTGAAACCCGAAGGGCGTAGTTTTCGGGTACTGTTCATGTTTAGGGTGTTCATAAAAGGTTGTAAAGGGTTGAGAATCCGCAAGCAAAACCCCGCTTCAAGACAGGAGCGGTGCGTTCATAAGACAGGTTCTCTTCCTCCGGTGCAAACGGAGTGCTTCGCGAGGTAGATGCGCCGCATGAAAATTTCCTATTGGTAGTGCGCACGCTCCCGAATGGGAGCAACGCAGTATTCACTACCATTAGATTATCTTCACATCGGTTTAACCCGTTTGCACAGTGAAAACAACCAATCCGTCAATGACGGCTTATGAATTGCTACGAACTCTAATTTTAATTGTCTCTGATTTTTTACTAACGGTACGGCGCAAAATGCAGCGTACCATTAACAGGCACAGTATTATACCACGTTGCCTGCAAAGTCCTAAAACTCACAAATATTAGGCAATTTAGGAAGGTGTTTTCACGACATTTTACGGCAAAAAAACGACTTTGCAGGGGACGTAAGTATTATACCCGGTTTCCGGTTTCGGACAAGAGCGGGGAAGGGGGGCAGATTCTAATCGTCATTTTTTATCTTGACCGCCTTGGAGGAATTCGCTACGATACCGCCGCCGGATTGTTGCAACGGGGTTGCCGCAGTCCGGCATCCAACATTACTAAAAGGAGTTCTCAATGAATTACAATTTTTTCGACTGGGTTCGCGAAGGCGTGTGCAAATCGGTACTGGGCGGAGTGGAAGATGCCGTCAACACACTCGGTATGCCGCCTGATACGGATTCAAAGGACAAACTTCTCGGTTTTCTGAAAAGCGATACGGTGAACGAACCTCCGGTGCGGCGGATTACGGGAACGGCATCGGGGCGGACCAAAGCATTGGGACGCAATCCGCTCGGCGATTCCCAAACGGTCAAAGAGGCATAGAGGCATCATGATTATTACGATTGACGGTCCTGCCGGTGCCGGAAAAAGTACCGTTGCGAAACGATTAGCCCGGTTTCTTTCCGAACAGACCGGCAAATCGTTTGAATACCTTGACACCGGTTCGATGTACCGGGCTGTGGCTCTGTTCGGGCTGCGCCGGCAAATGGACTGGCAAATGCCCGGCAAAGTAACCGCCCTTGCGGAGTCCGCCGTTATTGATGTTGTTAACGGACGGACATTGCTCAACGGCGAAGATGTGACGGAAGCGGTACGGCAGCCGGAAGTTACGGAGAAGAGCCGGTTCGCTGCCGATAATCCGTCCGTCCGGCAAATGATGGTGGCTTTGCAGCGGAAAATTGCGGACCGGATTCTTGCCGGACACCAATGTCTTGTTACGGAAGGGCGGGATCAGGGAACGGCGGTCTTTCCTCATGCGGCGTGCCGGATTTTTTTGACGGCAACGCCGGAAGAGCGGGCAAAACGCCGGCTGGGTGAATTACAGCAGCAGGGAAGAACCGACGAATTTCAGGAAATTTTGCAGCAGATAACGGATCGGGACAACCGGGATGCGGCGAGAACGGTCGGACCGCTGCGGGAACCGGAAGGGGCTTTCCGGCTTGTTTCCGACGGAATGACCATTGACGAAGTCGTTGCCGAAATAGCAGCGCATTGCCGATCTGTATCCGCTTCTTTGACCGCTACCGGTTTGTCGGAAAGGTGAAACCGATTTGCAGGGCGAGCATTCCCCATGCACATTTGAACGGAATCGAAATCGGATGTGCATTTTGCGGGAAATGCAGCCGGCAGTTGTCGCCGCACAGGATATTCGGCAAACTCATGTTCAGATGAAATTGTGCTAATTTTGCTTTCGCACCGCCGCAAACCATGTTTGTGATTTCCCCGACGGCATCCAGCACGTCATCGTTCACTTCCGTGATGTCGTCTGTCATCAGCATGACTTCGGCGGCTTTGATGGCAACGGACGGCTGCATCGAAAGGACAATTGTTCCGACACCTTTTCCGCTTACGCCGATAATGCCGCTGACGGGATAAAGGGCTTGATTGTTTTCCATTAAGCCGATGCCGGTGCGTTCTACGCTGCAATTCAGCATAGTGGTGAACGCTTCTTCGAGTCCGGCGACGACCGGGTTAATATAGTCAATATCAATAGACATGGTGAGAAAAGTGGGCTAAAAACGCGGGAAAGGCAGCGGGATAAAAACTGCGGTAATCAATACACAGTTGTTCATTATCCCCGAAAAAATGAAAATTGCAAGTAGTACCGGAGGAGGATTTTCGGGCGAGTCATAACATAATTGACTGATTGAAAACCATTCTGAAAACACAGTGCTTTGCAGCCGTCAATTCAACAAATTGATACCGCAGCCCGATTTTTTTTCATACAAGATCAATTTTGCTGCGTAGTTCATTCAAAGTTGTTGATTTTACAAGGCATCCGGCGGATGCCGTTTTCACTATTCTTGGAGGTCATACAAATATGAATAAACAGATATTGGCACTGTCTTTGACCGGTCTGTCGCTGGCAGTTTTTTCCGCTTGGGCTTGGTTTCTTCATGCCGATCAGGAACAGCCGCCGTCCCCGGCAGATTCCTACTGGATAGGTGTGGGAGTCGTTCCTGTCCCGGATGTGCTGCTCCCTCATTTCGGAGTCAAAGAGGGAACCGGCGGACTCGCCGTGATCGACAGCGTTGTTCCCGATTCTCCTGCGGCTAAAGCCGGTTTGAAACGGGGAGATGTCCTGCTTTCTTTCGGAAAAAAGGACATTCATTCTTTGGCTGATCTTGTCGAGCAAATTGCACAGACCAAAGACCAGCCGCAGACAGCAACGGTTATGCGGAACGGAACGAAAACAGAATTGACCGTTACACCGGCAAAGCGTCCGGCTGCCCGAAATCCGCTCCGCAGCGGTCATTTCACGCCGGATTTCCGGGTGCCGAATTTGCCGCCGCAGTTAGGCACCCGATTCGGCGACCGTGATTTCTGGCTCACGCCCCAATCTCCGCAAAAAATGATGCGGGAAATGGAAGAATACTTCCGGCAAATGCAAGGCGGTATGGATAACGATTTCGGACTCATTCTCCCTGATGATGCCGACAGCAGCAACGGCACTGCGGAAAAAAATCTGTCTGTTTCGTCAATAACGGAAAACGGGCAAACGAAAATCAAAGTGAAACAGATCCTCCGCAACGGTCAGACAACAGAGGAAAAGTCGTGGGAAGCCGGCAGTATTGAGGAATTGCCGGAAGAAATCCGAAACGAAATCAAAATGTTCAACGTCCCTTGATCGTTTCTTGTCCGATCCGGCGCGAAAAAACAGAGGAACATGGTGTCCGTACCGGCAACCATGTTCCTCTGTTCTGCGAAACGCTGCAAAACAAAAGTGAGACGGGGAGAGAGAAACCCGTCTTATGATGTTTCATTAATAACCATACCCGGAAGGCGGATAAGCGGTCCCGTTTGAACCTGTGCTGCCGCCGTAATAAGGTGCGGTTTCCGTTGTTGTTCCGCCTGTGCCGTAAGTCGTACGTCCGGCAGATGCGGCCGGATTGTTTTCCGGCACACTGCTGCCCGGTACAGCATTTCCGTAAGCCGGCGGAGCGGCGGTCGGTGCAGGCGTACTATTGTAATTGTATGACGGCGGTGCTGCGCCGTACGGAGCAGCATATTGAGTATAGCCCGGCGCAGTTCCTGCCGGTGTTCCCGCCGAAGGATAGCCGCCGGCAGGAACTGTTCCCGTTGTATTGGACGGCAAATTTGTCGGCTGCGGATGATTCGTTACCGTACCTGCTGTCGGTTGATAACCCGTTGCGGGATAAGTATCCGGCGCAGCGTATCCGGTCAGAACCGTCCCGGAGTTGTAAGCGGGAGCCGTACCCGGTGTCGTACCCGGCGTTGGGACTGCCGGAGATGCCGGATTCGGAGCATACATTCCTTCGCGATCACTTCGGTAATACTCCGGCGTGCTATAGCCGCCGTAGGTCGGTGCTGCTGCCAGACGGCTGCTGTCCGTGTTTGCATTGGAATTTCCCGCAAGTGTATCGGGTATACCGGTTTTCGGCTGTTCCCAATTCTTGACACCGTTATTGTATCCTCCTTGCGGCGGGTCAATATTCGGTCTCCCGTCTAAACTTGGTTTCGTCGCACCGGCATTGAGTTCTTGGGGTTTCAGACCGTTATTGCTGCCGCGCGGCGAAAACGGATTCACCCAAGTATAGGAGTTCGGGCTGTACCACTTGCCGGAGCCGTTAAAATGACATCCGGTTGAGCCGGAAATAAATAACGCTGTTACGCAAACCGCAACAGATTGTATAAAATTGTTTCGCATCTCTCTGCCTTGATTATGTATGATGGGAATTTACCGGATCGGTCTGTACCGAACGCTGATGACAAACACCGCATGAAAACACACGTTCCATCTCCGTTCTCTGCGTAATCGGCAATTACAGCCGGACAATTTAACGATTTATCCTGTTTTTTGGGATTTCTGTTTTTTGCCGGTTAACGCAAACATTACGAAGCGGTCGGATCATGCTGAATTTTTCTTTTTGCGTCAAGGGGAATAATCCGTGCCGCAGATAAATTT
>JAIRPZ010000044.1 GCA_031256755.1 Planctomycetaceae bacterium | reverse complement strand
GGACGGTCGGAGAACGGTTTCTATTTCTACAAATTCGATTTACAGGCAGCGTCCGGCGGCACCGCCGAACTTAACCTTTCGGCAACGTATTCGGCGGACGATTATCTGGCATCCGTGTTTATGGTCAACAAAAACGGCAATATTGTCACAACGATTTACACGGCTGGAACACAAACAACAGCCAACAGTCAGAGCGGAACTTGGCAGAATATACTCAATACAAATTTCGGGAGTTTCGAGGTCAACGCGGACGACATTTATTCTCTCGTCTTTGTTGTCCATAACACAAACGGCGGCGGCAGCGTTAATCAAAATGCGACGGGACTGAACATTGATTTTACGATCAGCGGCAACATTGATTTCCATGTCCCGCCGCCGGCAACAGCCGCAACACCGGAACCGGCAACGCTTGCTCTTTTCGGATTAGGATTAGCCGGTCTGGCGGCTGCACGGAGAAGAAGAAATAAATAACGGAAGTACCGCTGAAACGATAGCATCGGGATCAACGCAAAAGACACGAATGGTTTGACAAGACCGTTCGTGTCTTTTTTTGCGTCTTTCGTGTTGAGAATAGGAATTAAGAATTGAGATAATGGAGAAAACTTTTTCACGCTTTTCCTGCTTCTTCTGTGCTTCTTTTGCTTTCTCCCGCAAAATTGGAGCGAAGGGGAGTCGAACCCCCGACCTCAGCATTGCGAACGCTGCGCTCTCCCAATTGAGCTATCGCCCCGAAAATGTCTATCGGTCTGACAGGCGGGACTGGCTCGGTCTTACTATCCGCCGCCCTGCCCCCGCCCCTGTCCCTGCCGTTAGACCGCAACATTAATTACTTAAACAACGGACCGGATTGACCGACTCCTCCCTTGAGGTTTTCCGGTGCAATGTTTTGGCTGGAGACGTTTGTCTGCGATTCTGCTTCCGCTGCCTCTTCTTCTGCCGACCACTCTGCACGCTTGCGGGATAAACCGATTTTGCGGTCATCAATGTCCACCCGCAGCACCTTCACCTCAATCACTTCGCCGACCTTCACGATTTCTTCGGGGTTGTCCACTTTCTGGTTTGCCAACTCGGAAATATGAAGAAGTCCTTCCAAATCCTCTTCGAGATTGATGAACACGCCGAAGTTGGTGATTTTCGTCACCGTCCCCTGAACAAGTTTGCCCGGCTGGTACTTTTCGGGAATGATTTTTTCCCACGGATCGTCTTCCATTTGTTTCAAACCGAGAGCGATCCGGTGATTTTTTTTGTCCACCGACAGCACTTTGCACGTGATTTCCTGTCCTTTTGTCAGGACTTCGTTGGGATGCGTGATTTTCTTGACCCACGAAATATCGCTGACATGGAGCAAACCGTCAATTCCGTCTTCGATTTCGACAAAAGCCCCGTAATTGGTCAGGTTGCGGATCACCCCTTTCACTTCTTTACCGGTCGGGTATCTTTCGTCAACCTGTTCCCACGGGTTTTCCTGTGTCTGTTTGATGCCGAGCGAAATTTCCTGCCGCTCTTTGTTGATTTGCAGCACCACAACCTCGACTTCATCGCCGGTGTTCAGGACTTCGTTAGGGTGATTGACCCGCTTTGTCCACGACATTTCACTGATGTGAACGAGACCTTCGATGCCTTCTTCAAGTTTGATAAAGGCACCGTAGTTCATAACATTCACCACCGTTCCGGTCATCCGCAGACCGACCGGATAGCGTTCTTCCACCGCATCCCAGGGACTCGGCTCTTTTTGTTTGAGACCGAGCGAAATTTTTTCCTTTTCCCGGTTGATGCTCAAGATGACGACTTCGATTTCCTCATCGAGTTTCACCATTTCGGACGGGTGATTGATCCGTCCCCAACTCATATCGGTAATATGCAGCAAGCCGTCAATTCCGCCGAGGTCGATGAACGCACCGAATTCCGCGATATTTTTGACAATTCCTTTTCGGATTTCCCCTTCGTTGAGTTGCGAAAGGAGAGCGGTTTTCTTTTCAGCGCGTTCGCTTTCAATCATGGCACGGCGGCTGACAACAATGTTCCGCCGCTCTTCATCAATTTTCAGCACCATGCACTGAATTTCTTTTCCGACATATTCGCCGATTTCATTCGGACGGCGGACATCCACCTGCGAAGCGGGAAGGAAGACCGGTACGCCGATATCCACGAGAAGACCGCCCTTGATTTTGCGGAGAACCATCCCATTGACGATGTCGTTCTCCTTGACGGTTTTCATCATATTGTCCCACGCTTCGATCTTGGCGGCTTTGCGTTTGCTCAAACGCACCATGCCTTTGTGGTCTTTGACCGGGGCATCTTCGTCTTCTTCTTCGATAAGAACCTTGACGACTTCGCCGATGACGGGCGTTTCACCCTCTTCCCAATCGGTCACGGGGACAATTCCTTCGCTTTTGTAGCCAATGTCCACAACGACAAAATCTTCATCAATGCGGACAATTTTTCCTTCAGCGATTTGGTTGCCGACGAGTTCACGTCCGCCCCAGTCATTTGTTTCCATAGGAGAACCGCAAAGTGCAGCATCAACAGCGGTATCCCAATTATTTTCGTTTAGATCAAGTTCCCTGATTAAATTTTGTTTTACCATATTAAATTCTTACATAACAAGAAGTGAACACGGTACCGTCCGCAAGCCGATCCCACGGACTACAAAGTATATCCGGTACATTCTACCGCTTTTTTTCGTTTTGTAAAGCGGGGAGGACGGCTTAACGGCGGCAGCGGACGATGTTGCGGCGTTAGTGATATTTTCCGGCGGCATAAAGCCGGTCGACTTCGCCGGGGGTCAGTTTCCGCCATTCGCCGGGCATCATTTTGCCGAGTTTAATCGGACCGACAGCGGTGCGGATCAGAGTCAGCACTTTATGTCCGATTTTGGCAAAAAGACGGCGGACTTCCCGATTCTTGCCTTCGGAAAGCGTGATGTCCAAAATTGTACTCTGTTTATGTTTTCCCCGAACCACGGCATTTTCGGCTCTTGCAAATCCTTCGGCAAGGTATATCCCTTCCCGAAGTTGCTTCACGCTGTTTTCGGACATTTCACCGGCAACCTGTACACGATAAATCTTTGCGGCACCGTATTTCGGGTGTGTGAGCAATTCCGATAACGCCCCGTCGTTGGTCAGCAGGATTAGTCCTTCGCTGTCTTTGTCGAGGCGGCCGATGAGAAAGAGCCGTCCGAAGGATTCCGGGATCAGGTCAATCGCCCGAATTCGTCCTTGTTGGTCGCTGTCGGTACAGAGATAACCTTTCGGCTTAAACAACGCCAGATAAACCGGTTTTGCTTTTTTCAGCCGCTCGCCGTCCACTTTGATTTCGGCGGTCAGTGGATTCGCTTTGCAGCCGAGTTTGGCAATGCTGCCGTTGACTTCGACGCGTCCTTGTTCGATGATTTCTTCACAATCCCGCCGGCTTCCGAAACCGGCGGAAGCGAGAATTTTCTGCAAGCGGTGTTCGACCGGCGATTCTTTTTCAAAAAGGGAAACGTTTGATGCTGTATTTTGCAATGATTTTCCGGCAGACCGGCGGGATATTTTTTTTGTCCTTTTTTTTACGGTTACCGGAAATTTTTCAGCACTTTTTTTGATGCCGGGCTGCCTGCGGGGGCGTTTGAGCGTTTTGGTTTTCATTTTGTCATTCTACTCTCCGCAGGGGGAGATTTCAACGGAATTGTCTGATGCAGCCCTTTCGCCATCCGATTTTCTGTCCGAATATTTTGTTCTATAAACTTACCTGCCGGTTCGATGGACTCTCTCCCTCAAACAGAAAGACCGTGTTAATTTATTCCGATTATATGGATTGTGCCGATAATATAAATTTTTCGGGGACTTTTGCGGCGAATTTTCAGCAACAGAGCATTTTTGATAGACATTCTGCCGGATAAATACCGATCTCCTCACAAGTAAGAAGGTATTGCATACTGCCGGTAAGCCGGCGGCAACAGCCGAAAAATTACTCGATGTTGTGCGTGTGGCACTGCGTCGGAAACATTAGTATCCACTTAATTTCAAGGAGATTTATAGAATGTCTCGAAAATTGATGTTACCGGCGTTGATCGCCTCGCTGGTTATTGTTGCAGGTTCGTACGCCGTTGCTGCGTCACCGTTAGAAGCCCTGTTGTTTGGCGGCAGCGTAAAACACTGTTCCCCTTGCGATCCGTGTACACCAGTTGAACCGTGCGAAAAAGCATGTGTTGCTCCGTGTGTAAAAGTATGTGAGCCATGTGTGAAAGTCGAACCGATTACCCCTCCGCCTTGCGTGAAAGCATGCACTCCTTGCGAAAAAGTGAAACCGGAAGCGTGCAAACCGGCTGCCTGCGAAAAAGCGGAACCGAAAGCATGCACCCCGCCTGCTTGTGAAAAAGTGAAACCGGAAGTGTGCAAACCGGCTGTCTGCGAGCAAGTTGCTCCGAAAGTCTGCACCCCGCCCGCTTGTGAAAAACTCCAATAAGCGGAAAAACCGAACAAACGTGTCCTTTCGTTGTCCTTTCTGTGAGTGTGAGAATGCGGTGCCGCGGCAGCAATGCTGCGGTACCGTTTTTTATTGACCGTTGTTTATAGGCATCTGTCCGTATCTCTGTTATCTTACGCTTCTTCGTTTTCGGCGGGTCTCTGTGCCGGCGGCAGGTACATTAAGAGTTTTTGCTTGACCACCCGGGGATTTTCGCCGGCTTGAATGGCAATGACCCCTTTCAGGGTAATTTCCATTGACATCATTTCGTCATCGTTGATCAAACCGAGTTTGTCTGCCCAAGGCAGGAACATCAGGTTGGAACACACCGCCCCGTAAAGCGTTGTCAGAAGAGCCACCGCCATACCGGCACCGACTTTATCCGGGTCGAGGTCGGCAAGCATCAGCACCAAACCGATGAGCGTACCGATCATTCCGAAAGCGGGAGCGTATTTTCCTACGTTGGCAATAACTCCTTTTCCGTAAAGATGCCGTGCATTGACCGCATCAATCTCGGTATTCATGATGCTTTCGACAACTTCCGGCGACATCCCGTCCACAGCCATTCGGATACCGGTTTTCAGCAAATCGTTGTTTTCGATTTCGTCCATGTGGTTTTCGAGGGACAGCAAACCTTCGCGCCGGGCAGATTCGGACAGGGCAACGATTTGTTCGATGATTTTAATCGGGTCGCGTTCTTTGGCTGTGAACGAAATGAGAACGTACTTGTGCGCACCGAGGATTGATTTGAGGGGATAGGCAACGAGACAGGAAGCAACGGCACCGCCGAACACGATGCAGACGGAGGGAAGATCCCAGAATATCCGCAGTTTGTCAAAACCGCCGAGCGCAATGGAGGTAAGAATCAGCCCCCAGCCAAGACACAGTCCGATGATATTCGCAACACCCATAGAATCAGTATAGCAGACGGCGGCAAAAACGGCAAGGTACTACAATTATTCCCCTCATTTTCCCAACACAAGCGATCCCCAGATGCTGGGATCGTGATCGTGCGGCAGCGGCGGGGCAGCAAGAAAATAAAAATTCCCGTGTTCTTTGTCCTTGATCGTAAAATGAAATCCGATATTCGGATATTCCTGCGGATCAAATCCGGTCAAAACTTTACCGGGCAGGAAAACCGAAAGGCGGTAGCCGCTGCCGGACACTTCGCTTTTCATTTTGATCTGCTGCAAATCAATCGTATACGGGTGCTCTTTGGCGCGTGCTATCGGAAGCCAAACAGCCGTCGGCTGCGACATATTCGTTCCGCTGCCCGACGGCGTAAACAAAAGCCGGTGGCAAAACCGCGAAGCACGGTGAATGTCCTTAATGTCCCGCGTGTCCAAACAAATTTGGATACCGTCCGATTCGTCCGGCTGCACCGAACGGCAAGGCAGTTGTTTTTTCCCCGATACGCTCAACAGCAAAAGAAAGCCGTTTTCGTTCCATCCGATTCGGAAATCAAAAGGACTTTTATTTTTCCCGCTGTCTTTTGCTAATTCATTCATATCCGGCAGAGAATAGGACGGGGCGAGTTCCCCGAATTCACGGGCGTATCGGCACAAAAAACGGAAACGGTAGAGAAAAGGAATCGGAAACATATTCATTATTATAACATTTTTTCGTCTTTCCTGCCCCCCTATATTTTTCTCCCCCTTTTTTGGTATAATGAATGCTTATGAAAATAATCCCCTTCCATTGGAACTAACCTATGAAATTCAACGCCGACGAAATTGCCTCTGTTATCCAGAAAGAAATTGAACAATACGAAAAGAAAATTGATGTCCGCGAAGTCGGACGCGTCCTCGAAGTCGGCGACGGTATCGCCCGAATCTACGGGCTTTCCGGCGTAATGGCGGGCGAAATGATAGAGTTTCCCAACGGAATTATGGGACTCGCTTTCAACCTCGAAGAAAATTCTGTCGGGGCGATTATTCTCGGCGATTACCTCAAACTCCACGAAGGAGACGAGGCAAAAACCACCGGAAAACTCCTTTCCGTGCCGGTCGGCGATGCCGTCCTCGGCAGAGTTCTTGACCCGCTCGGCAATCCTCTTGACGGCAAAGGCCCCATTGTCACGAACAATTACCGGCAGGTCGAAAGTCCCGCACCGGGCATCGCCGACCGCCAGCCGGTTCGGGAATCGCTCGCAACGGGCATCAAAGCGGTGGACGCAATGACTCCCATCGGACGCGGACAGCGCGAACTCATCATCGGCGACAGGAAAACGGGGAAAACGGCGATTTGCATCGACACGATTATCAATCAAAAAGAGACCGGCGTGAAATGTTTTTACGTTGCGGTCGGTCAAAAGGATTCCACCGTTGCCGGTATTATTGAAACCCTGAAACAAAACGGGGCGATGGACTACACCACGGTCATTGTTGCCGGTGCCAGTTCTCCGGCACCGCTGCAATATCTCGCACCGTATGCGGGCTGTGCTATGGCGGAATACTTTATGTACAACGGGCAGCACACGCTGGTTGTTTATGATGACCTTTCCAAACAGGCAACGGCATACCGGCAGATTTCGCTGTTGATGCGCCGTCCGCCCGGTCGGGAAGCGTTCCCCGGCGACATTTTCTACTGCCACAGCCGGCTGCTGGAGCGGTCGGCAAAATTGTCCAAAGAACTCGGCGGCGGGTCGCTGACGGCACTGCCGATTGTGGAAACGCTGGAAGGGGAAGTGTCGGCCTACATTCCGACAAACGTGATTTCCATTACGGACGGACAGATTTACTTGCAGCCGGATTTGTTTTTCCGGGGGCAGCGTCCGGCGATGAATGTCGGCATTTCGGTAAGCCGTGTGGGAGGTTCGGCGCAGATACCGGCGATGAAACAGGTCGCGGGCGGAATGCGGCTTGACATGGCGGCATTCCGGGAATTGGAAGCGTTTGCTCAACTTGGAACGGACTTGGATGCGGCAACGCAAGCGCGGTTAGACCGCGGCTACCGCATCAACGAGTTAATCAAGCAGGGGCTGTGCAAACCGATGCACGTTGCGGATCAGGTTTTCGTGATTTATGCGGGAACTCACGGCTTCATTGACAAGGTGAAAACCACGGACGTGCTGCGCTGGGAGAGTGAATTCCTGTCCTATTTGCATGGTTCGCACAAAGACCTGTGGAACAAGTTGAACGAAAAGAAAAAACTCGACAGCGAGTTGACAGCCGAAATGGACAAAGTCCTCGAAACGTTTAACCAAACGTTTGTGTAAGGACTTGCTTTGCCGGTGTTTGTGAAAGCGGCGGGCAATAGTCCGTCCGCATCCAAGTCGAGCGGTTCGAAGAGCATCAACAGCATCTCCCCGCTTGCTTCGGAAAACCGCTGCAAGAGTTTCTTACTCAATATATGTTCATCAGTAAAAGGACATTTCCTGCCGCGTGATCACCGCTTACAAGGACTTGACGCACGCACCGAAAAAATGATAATAAAAGCAAAATTGCGGGCAGATTCCTTCACATTATACTGAAAACTATGCTGCGGACACTTTTATCGGTGATCTTCGTTTCCGTTTTACTGGGAATTGTTATCGGTGCCGGCGGTGCATTTGCGTTGCTTGCACACAACCGCTGGCGGCCGGAATTGGAAACAAATCCTTATCATCAATCACAACCGCATACGCCGGAACAGACGAAACAGCCGCGTGCCAAAGCGTTTATCGAAGAAACTGTTTATCATTTCGGCGTGAAAGATGTCAAAGCAGGCGGCTCGCACGAATTTTTTATCAAGAATACCGGCACAGCCGACCTGACGCTCAAATTAGACCGGACAACCTGTTCCTGCACCGGAATCGACATTACACCGAGCCGCGTTCCGCCGGGAAAAACCGCCAAATGTGTATTGACGTACAATGCGGACCGTGCCATGACCGGTCCGTTTTCACAGGGAGGAGTTATTTTGACCAATGACGCAGAAAATCGGGAAATACGCCTGCTGGTTGAAGGGGTGTTTACGGCATCCGTTGTCGTTCAGCCCTCTGCCGTCAATATCGCCAAAATACCTGCCGGAACGGACTACACAATGCCCGTCCGTTTTTACGGTTTTGAAGACAAACCGCTGGAAATTTCCGAGCCGGTTTGGACAGACCGCGAACATTTTGCACTGGAATGGCAGCCGTCAGCAATGACTGCTGCCGATAAAGAGGATACGCTGCTGCGGACAGCAAAATCGGTGATTGAAGGAACATTAACCGTGAAAGCCGGTTTACCTGCCGGTTATTTTCAGGAGCGGTTTCATCTGAAAACGAACTCGCCGAATCTGCCGGCAGTTGAATTGGCGGTCAATGGGCAAGTCGTCAGCAGCCGCATTGCCGTCAGCGGCATGGGCTTTAATAAATCGACCGGCATTTTCGTTTTGGGAAATACAGTGCCGGGGAAAAGTATCATTCGCGAGTTATCGGTTCAGATTTCAGGACATTCGGCATCGTCGTCCGCCGTCCGAATTAAGCAAGCGGAACCGGTTTGGATCAAAGCGGAATTGCTGCCGCCGAAAAATTCCGGTCAACTCCGTGTGTTCCCGATCCGTATCGAAATTCCGGCAGACGCACCGGTCGGAAGTTATGTCATGCGTGATAACGGCGTTCCTGCCTTTATTCTGCTGGAAACAAGCGAAGAAAAAACGCCGGCGGAAACAAATCCGGCATCAATGCTCATTCCGATTCAGTTTTCGGTCGGACAATGACGAAGTACACTGCCCGCTTACCGTGTTGGTTTTCCCCTTGATTCAAATGGCGGAAATCGATAACATCCCCTTCTGTGATCGTAAAGCAACAAACCGAACAGCAGTGTCGAAGTCAAACAATATAGAAGTGATGGACAAAATAGGCAGAGTTCCGTTTTGGAAAAAAGCCGAATTAGCGGTAACCGTCCGTATCAAAAACGGTCTCGCAGCGTTAACGGAATTTTTTACCGGTATTCCTTCCGCTGAATATACAGACAGAAAAAGAGACCGGCGTATTTTTGTCGGCAGAGACGGCAAGGTGCGTATTCCGCTTCTCGGTTTCCAAATCGCCTTCGGCTGTAATCTTAAATGCGAACATTGCTGTCTGATGAATCCGTTTCAAAGCGGCGTTTCGTCAAAAGAGGTACTGATTGATTCGTTCCGGCGGTGGAGTGAAATTCTCGTTCCGAAAAAAATTTATTTAAGCGGCGGTGAACCGTTTTTGCACCCGGAAATTACGGACGTTGCGGCGGCAGTGAAACGATATTTTCCTCATTCGCGGCTTGATATTATTACCAATGCGGTACTGCTGCCGAAAATAGATGACCGGATTCTCCAAACACTTGCACGCATGAACGTGCATCTCAATATCTCTATCCACCAAAATACGTCCGAGTATCTTGCTGCCTTGAATCAGACGCTTGACCGGCTCAGGCATTTCCGTTTACGGTACAAAACCAATGATTCTTTTTACGGATGGCAAAAATTTTTGGAGACCGCTGAAACCGGAGAACCGATACCTGCCAACAGCAATCCGGCAACCGCTTGGAAAAATTGCAGCGGACATCATTGCATTGCTGTTATCGAAGATAAACTTTACCGCTGCAATCGGCTTGCCTATATGATCCATGCTCTGCAAGCCGGCGAGATCGGTTTGGAATGGAGCCGGGTTTTGTCGCATAAACCTGTAACGCCGGACAACTCGCCGGAAGAAATCCGTAATTATCTTCGGATGCGGGGAATGCCGGAGTGCAGTGTTTGTCCGGAGCGTCCGGTACAAGTTCCGGCACGGCAACTTTCGACCGAAGAGGTGCTGCGGATTAAGCAGCATATCCGGCAAAAAAACAAAGAAGCCGCTTAAAGAGATTAAATGAAAGCGGCGGATATTCACTCGCCGGTGGCAGCCGCATGGGCAGTCCTGCCGGACGGGCATATTTTTAATTGATAATGGATAATGGAAAATTGATAATTAGAAAGAGAAATGAAAACATCATCCTGTAAAATCATTGAATCCTGTCCGAATTTCTTTTGCTGCGGTCTGCAATCTGCAAACTTCCTTCGTTTTTCCCGTTCAAATCTGGTAAAATAATACTGTCCTTTGCATGTAAAAGAGAATCTGCCATGACTGACAAAGTAGCGCGTTATATCAATCCCTATACCGACTTCGGGTTCAAGAAACTTTTCGGCGAAGAGGCGAACAAGGATTTGCTCATCGATTTCCTGAACGCCGTCCTGCCGCTGAAAAGCAAAATCGTCAGTTTAACCTTCCGCAACCCCGAACAACTGCCGGACAACAACGTTGACCGCAAAGCCATTTTCGATATTGCCTGCACCGGCGAACATAACGAACAGTTCACGGTCGAAATGCAGAAAGCACGCCAGAAGTATTTCAAAGACCGGGCGTTGTTTTACCTGTCGTTTCCGATTCAGCGGCAAGCACAGAAGGGTGACTGGGATTTTAACCTGAATCCGGTTTATCTGGTGGCAGTGCTGAATTTTACATACGACGAAAACGAAGAGAAACAGAAGATTTACCGGCTCGTTTCATTGAAAGACCAAGACGGCGAGGAATTTCTGGACAAGTTAAAGATGGTGTTTTTGCAAATGCCGTTGTTCCGTTTAACGGAGCCGGAGTTGCAAACGCGGAAAGACAAGTGGATGTACTTTTTGAAGAACCTTGAGGACTTTGACGAAATTCCGTCAATCCTTCGCGAGCCGGTTTTTGAAAAGGCGTTTTCGGAGGCGGAGTATTACCGGCTGTCGCCATTGTTGCAGGAGCAATATCAGCGGGACTTGATGGCGTATCGAGACAACGTCAACGTTGTCGAAACCGCAAGAAAAGAAGGCGAGGCGAAGGGCAAAGCCGAAGGACTTGCCGAAGGCGAGGCAAAGGGACTGGCCAAAGGCGAGGCGAAGGGCAAAACCGAAGTGGCGCGGAATCTTAAAGGTATGGGTTTATCTCTTGCGGATATTGCAGCCGCAACAGGACTTCCGGCATCGGAAATCGAGCGGCTGTGAAAGAGACAGCAGTTTATAGACCGCAGACGGCAGCAAGAAAAAAATTAGACAGGATTTACAAGATTTCCAGGATTTTTTCTTATAAAAATACTGCCCGTCCGGCAAGGGCATTGGCTAAAAGTCCTTTTTTCTTTTCGGCAGACACTCCGTTTTCTGCCGCCATATTGAAATAGATATTGGCACGCATGTCGTAGACCTCTGCAAAATCCGGCTTCAGCCGGATGACTTCGCCGCAATAATAAAGCGATTGTGTTGCACCGCCTCCGCCGACCCGCCGCAGCCAATATCCTGCATTGTCGGGATACAAGCGGCAGAATGTTTCATAATCCTCATGTGTGCCGGTTTTGCCCGTTCAACAAAGGGAAGGTGCAGGAGCGGTATGACAAGTGCAGCGGCAAGAATCACTGCCGCATAAACCGAACAAAGAATAACTACAAGCCGCCGGCGTTTCGGCAAATGTGCCGCCGGTATTTCGTCTGCCGGTACTTTTTCCGGACGGAAAGCGGCAATGGCGGCGTTCAATTCCGTCAAATCTCCTTTATACGCCCCAGCCGAAAATACATGGCGATGGCGTTTCTGCTTATCAAACCGAAGATGAGGAAGTGGAAAATGATATACATACCTTGAAAAAACACCTTATTGAATACTTCGGGATTTTGGTAACAAGAAAAGAGCATGAATAAAACGGGGAAACCGCAAACAACGTACAGAGCATAACGGTTGATATAATACAGTAAACCGGCTTTGTCCCGGTACTCTTTTTATCAACCGCAATATTATTTCTCTTTTTGCCTGCCCCGACAGAGGCGGCAATCGGGTTGCTGCCTGCTTTGTATCGGCATTGCCGGTGCGGACTCCTCTTGTTTGTCTGCGGATAACCGGTTATCATCTATGCCTCATGGATAACGGCTCATAACGGAGCCGTTACAAAAACAACGCAGATATTACGCTGTGGATACTACGCCGTTTCATTTTATTCTCATCGCATTGGACGTGTTCCTTTGCAGCGGTCTTTACTTTTGGCTGCGGTTTCGCCGGAATACCCTGCCCGACCGCTCGGCTGTCCGCGATTTTGAACGCCATCTCTTTGTCCCGCAAACACACTTCCGAAAACCGTCCCTGCTGTGGGATATAAGCGGCGTGATCCTTTTCGGCGGATTCGGTATTTGCGTCTTCGCCTTTCTTTCCCGATTGATTTTTACCGACTATGTTCAGAATCGTGTTTATTATTTCAATGTCGGGCAGTGCATTGTCGAAGGTGCTGTGTACCATGGAACATTTATGCTGTTGATGACCGCTCTTCTCCTGCGGCGGAACCGGCGGGGAAAATGTGCCGTAACCGCTCTGATCGCCGCCGTTATGCTTGCCGGTTTCGGATTCGATATTCTTTATCGGGAACCGTACCTTCTGAAAGTCGAATACTATGAAATCCGGTCGGAAAAAATCACGCAGCCGCTGCGGATTGTTTTTGTCGCCGATATTCAAACCGACCGTATCGGTTCTCATGAACGCCGGACGCTGCAAAAAATACAGCAGCAGGAAGCGGATTTAATCATTCTCGGCGGCGATTATATTCAGACCTACCGTGGCACACGGGAAAAACATCTGCCGGAAAAATTCCGGCAACTTTTGCTGGATTATCCGCTGCAAGCCCCGCTGGGAGTTTATGCCGTTGCCGGCAACATCGGATCACGTATCGGCGATGCCCGGTTGTTTCAAGGCACAGGAGTTGAATTCGTTCCTGATACCAAGGTCTTTGAAAATCTTGGAGCAAAAGAAAGCGATCCCGAAAACGGCATCGGTCCGATCGATCTGATTCTGCTGTCGCTTTCTGATTCTATCGGCAATCTCGAAAAACGCGGGTATACAGACCGCCGCAATTTCCTCGTTATGGTCGGACATTACCCGAACTACGCCGCTGACGGATTTACCTACAAAGGCAAACTCATACCGGGATACCGGAAGGCGGAACACGCACCGGACTTGATGCTTGCCGGTCATACCCACGGCTGCCAGATTGTGATTCCGTTTTACGGTCCCTATCCGTATGGCGGCGATCACTTTGTCCGGCAAACGCCGCCGCATTTACGGCTGGGATTTCATGAATATCCTAACGGCGGTCATCTTTTGGTTTCACGCGGCAGCGGTATGGAACGGGGATGGGCTCCCCGCATCCGGTTCTGCTGTCCGTCCGAAATCAGCGTGATTGATCTTGTCCCGAAACCGCAATCAAAACCGAAATAGAGATTCTGCTCTTTCCGGTTATTTCCCCGCTATTCCCGAAATACCGGTTTGTCTTTGCCGGGGAAATCGTCAGGAACCGGTATCGTGACTTTGCCGGTGGCTGCCCATTCCGTACCGCGTAAAAACGTTACGATAAAACTGACACTCCGCAGCATCGGCACTCCATGTCCCAGCGTGGTATGGAACACACGCCCTTTCCCGTAAGGAATTGTCATCAGCATCGGTTCATGTTTGTCCCGTCCGCCTTTGTCTTTCGGTGCCAACGCCGTTGCCAAAACGGAAACGTCAATGGCAGGACCGCGGAGACAGTCGTAGAGTTCATCCGGGCAATGCCGGAACGATTCCGGCAGACCTTCGGTAACCGGATGCTTGGCATCCCGGACTTCCAGCAGAAATGCCCACTGCGGGCCGTGATGACCGCAGCGTCCTTTTTCATCGCTGGTGACGGCTTGACCGTCTTCCCAGTAGAGATATTTCCCGAATGTTTCGGCGTTGGAATACCAGCCGGCAACGCCGATCATTTTGTGATACTCGTCCCATTTGCGGAACGAATTGTCCGCCGCATGATAACAGACATAACCTCCGCCGTTTTTGACGAAGTCCTCAAACGCCTTGCGGGTTTCTTCCGACCATTCGTCACCGGTTTCGGAACTGTTATAGTTGCCGACAACGACATCGTACTTGGCGAAGTCCGGTTTGAATGCCGCCAAATCCTTTTTGTATTTTTCGGCATCGGCTATTTTCTCCGCTTTGGTCGGAGCGGTGGCAACGTCAACGGTGAAGCGTTCTGATTTTTCAAGGATTTCTTTCAGGACGGGCGTTGTTTTCCGCCAATCGTGATTGTTTTGCCCGTCGACAATGAGGGCTTTAATTTTTTCTGCGGCGGCTGTTGTTCCGAGTTGGAACACAAACAGCGCAAGACCGAAAACAAGAGCAATCAATGCCCGGTGTGTCATTTTTTTCTCCTTTTAGTAGAAATGTTGAATTATGTCCGGGCATTGTACCCGATTGATCGGCTGCCGGCAACGGAGAGCCGGCAGGGCGTATTTCATTGATAATTCATAATTGAAAATTGATAATTAAAAAAAGGAACGGGGGTATTTGCCCGCTCCGTTTTATCATTGTTTGTTTTTTGACAAAATTGACCGGATTTGACAGAATTCTTTGATGAGACCTCATTGCCGTTTCTGCCTGCAAAATAAACAACTTAATGGGTTAAGCAACGGTTCCGATACAAATCTACAGGTCAGGAAACCGCAGCACGCCCCGTTTCGGAAAAACTTGCCGGCAGTACGGCAGAATGCGGCCGGGCTTGACAAACTGCATCAGCCCCGCTAAAATCCTGCGGCGTTAATCATCAGGTAATCATCCGTCGGAGGCAGGACTG
>JAIRPZ010000005.1 GCA_031256755.1 Planctomycetaceae bacterium | reverse complement strand
TTTTTCCCGACTCTTTTAATTCCCTTGCAGCAGATCTCTCAATTTTTTGTTTTTCTCTTGAATCGTTTCGATTTTCAACTCTTCCTGCTTCTTGATAATCGCCCGCAGCAACTCAATGGCTTCGTTATAACTTTCCATCGATGCCATATTGTCCCGAATCGCATTCATTTTTTTGAGCAAATCGTCAAACGCCGCCAGTATTTTTTGCTGCTGTTCCAATGCCGCCGGACGAACCGGTTCCGTACTGACCAGCGTCTTGTTCAGTGTCTCCAGCAGCGAGTTGACATCAGGAAATTCCGTATTCGTCAAGCCATGGATCGGCTGCATAATCGCACTGTCAAGCCGCCGTTTTTCATCGTCCGTCAGGATTTTATTGTTAAACATTTCCTGCCGGATCACCCGGAACGACTCCACTATAGCAAGCAAATCATACACCTCTTTCTGCGTGTCCCGCAACATTCGGGAAATGTGATACTTTCCCAGTTCCGATTGTTCCGAAAGAATCGTATCCAGAATCTTCCGTTTTTTCGCTTCGGCATCCTGCTGTAGTTTTTGCTTTTCTTCTTCCGTGGCTTTTTCCGGCACCGTGACTGTTACGGCATCGGCTTCATGGTTTTGCGTTTCCGCCGGTTCAAGAGAAAAATCGGCAAGAATAGATTTTGTCCGTGCCACTTCGCCGATCACCACTTCAAACCGCTGCCGCAAAGCAATTTCCCGCGTTTCCAGCATCGTTTTTAATTTTTCCGGCGTGACAATTTCCAGCGACCAGCCGGGTCCGATACCGACTTGCCCCTGCACACCCGCTGAATCTGCCGAATCCAGATTGAACCTGTCGTTTGCTTCCACAGACAGCGTCAATTTGTCGCCCGGCTTAACATTCAGCGAGGAGATCGCCAGCGTTTGTTCCAGTTGAAAAATAGTTTGCGGCGGCGTAATCCCGGAAACCGGCACTGTACCGCTTTTGGGGACTGCCGGTTTTTCGGCATCGCCGGACGTTTTTTCCTTGCCGGTTTCATCCGCAGCGGCGGCATCCTTTGCCGTTTCCACCGTATAGCGGAACCATGCCGAGAACAGACCGTTGTCGTCAGTAATTTCCCCTGTTGCCGGCAGAGACGCTTCCGGGGTCACGGCAGAACCAATGCCGTCCAAACGAGCCGTCACAACCGGCGGCTGATCCTTAATCACTCCGAAATCCGCCCGAATCGGCTGGCGGTTTTGCAGCAAGTCCGTATCCGTCAAACGAAAGTCAACGACCGTCTCTGTGCGAAGGGGCGGAAGCGAAAACGATACCCGTTCAAACGGCACTTCCGCCGGTTTCAACGTGTTTTTTTTCGGTTCGGCAGGCGGCTGAATCACGGTGGCTTCGGCATCGGTTAACGGCTTTGTTGATTGACCGCCGATAGAAATTGCCGTTCCGTCCGGGACAGTTGTCCGTCCGGTCAGGGCTATCGTCCGGTCCGGACGCTGCATGTAATCAGGAAATTTCTGCTGTAATTTTGTGTCCGTCAGTACCGGAGTCGGAACAACTTCAATCGACAAACCCCGAAGTGTTGAATCGGCACCGCGAATCTGCAAGGAAACGGTCTCAAGCATTTCGGCAAAGACGGCGGTGAAAATCCGCCAATCCTTGCCGTCCCGGTTTTCGATGCGGAAATCTTTGATCGGAACCGACCGGTAGCCCGTTTCCGGCGTACCGATACGAACCCGCACTTCTTCAGGAACCAGCGGCATCGACATGTCGGCACGGACGGAAAGCGTGAAAGAGTCCCCTCTTCCGATACGGACGCGTCCGTCTTTGAAACCGTCGGCAAGCAGGAAAGATTTTCGGGGATATTCGGCTTGCGAAAGCATTATGTTCCGGGAAAACCAGAGCGATACCGTTGCCGAAGAGGAAGTGCAAAGACCGGCGGCAAGCCCGACGCAGAGAATACTGAACAAAAACCGCAGGTAGATTCTGCCTGTTCTGAAAAACCGGTTGACATTAACATCCCGCAGCCCTTCGGCGGCTTCGTTGACGGTGTGTTGCAGGAGAAGACGGTCAATGCCTTCCTCTTGCTGATGCCCGACGGAGGTCAGCAGCGACTCGTTCAGACGCGGGACATAATTTTCAAACAAAGCGGCGAGTTGTTCCGTTTTGAAGCGGGCGAAACAGCGGCGCAAAATTGTTTTCCAGAGGACATATCCGGTGAAACCGGCAAGAAACAGCAAAAGAAAAACGCGCGCCGGCTGCGGAAATTCAAAGAAAACATCCGCCGCAAAATCAGCGGCAAGCAGCAGCAGGATGATGACAACAGCAGCGGAAATGCCGTCCAGTGCTGTAAAAAACCGCAAAGACCGTTCCAGCCGGTCAATGCTGTGGTGTACTATTCGTGGCAGTTGGTCGTTGAAAGGAGACAATTTTTTATGAAAACATTAAAGATAAACCGTCAATCTTCTCTGAATTATCCGTATTTCTTTCCGGCTGTCAATACCGGCAGCGGACGGAAAGAATTGAAAATTGACAATGGAGAATGGATAATTAAAACGTGAGAGAACGACAGCACCTGCTGCTCTTTGCTGCCGGACTTTACTTGCTTGGGACAAGCGCAAGACGCAAGCCCAAGTCGTCGGAGCTGCTCCCCGGCGCGTAGAAGTCGCGGTAAGCCGACCGGCAACGCCCCGCGAGGAAGTCCCAACTGCCGCCGCGGCACACCCGGTCATCACCGGACGAGGCACCGGTAGAATCAACCGCCGTCTTCACTACAAGTTGTTCCTTCGGCAAATCTTCTCCGTACAGGTTCTTACCGGCAGGAGTAAAATTCTTCTCCAACTGCGAATTGCCGTAATACTTGTCATACCAATCCGAACACCATTCATACACGTTCCCATGCATATCATGCAAGCCCCAAGCATTCGCCTTTTTCGTACCAACTTTATGCGTCTTATCGCCGCTGTTTTCACCATTCCAAGCATAATCACCAAGTTTTTCGACATCATCGCCGAAACAATATGCTGTTTTTGAACCGGCACGGCACGCATATTCCCATTGGGCTTCAGTCGGCAACGCAAACTTGTATCCTTCCGGCGCATTGTCATTTAACTGTTCAATATACTTTTGGCAGTCATTCCAACTGACGCTTTCCACCGGCAACTTCCGCCCCTTGAAATAAGACGGATTTTTCCTTGTTATTTTTTTCCATTGTTCCTGCGTCACTTCCGTT
>JAIRPZ010000307.1 GCA_031256755.1 Planctomycetaceae bacterium | reverse complement strand
CCCTGAAAAAAGCAAAGACCAAAGTCCCTGCCCGAAAAAAGACGGTGCGGCAAGATGAGTCATCGGCGGTCGTGGAGAGAGGAAACGCGGAGGTCGCTCCTGACAATCTCCATTATGACTTTTTTCCCGAAATACTCAATATCCCGTATCCATACCCGCAGAAAACTTTTCCGTTCCGGGTGAAGATGTTTTTCTTTCCATCTTCCAGAGAATTACCGAAGATTTTAATCCGCAAATGCCGAAAGGGGTGAAAGGCAGGACGTGCTGTTCCTGCCGTCTGCACTTTTACGGCTTTTACGTTGTCATTAAACGTTGTTTTCATGGAGGAATACCCTATGCGGCGTGCGATTGCTCTTATCGTTCTGCTTCTCATTTTGCCGGGCTGCGTGCCGGGACAGACGGGGCAGTATGCAAAAGGCGGTTTCTATCAGACACCGTACAACGCCTACGGAGTTGATGGTCCCGGTCCCGGCGTTATGCCCGAATTTTATCAGCCCGTCTCGCTCACCACTCCAGACCAGAGTTTACCGCCGTCCGGGACAATGCTTCCCGCTTATGCTCCCTCTTCACAAGTCAATTTCGTCGGTCCTGAATCCGCAGTGATTCATTGGGACGCAAGAGTCTCCGGCACATTCGACTCCGCACCGTTTATTTGTCCCGGTGTCCATGATTTCGTGCAGGGAAACATTTACCGCTTAAAGTTAAGAAACATTCCGGCACATCCCGGTCAGGAACTCTATCCGACCCTTGAAATCGCACCAACCGCCGCACGCACACAGGCATTTCTTGCCCATAGTGCGATCCCGATAGAATTTACCGATACGGACTTCGATCAGGTTTTCGCCGGTAATTTCATCACGAAAGTCGTTTACTTGCCGAATCCTGAATATCAGGGAATTGCGGCAACAGGAGTCGGAACACTGGTCAATACACAACTTCAGCCGGGAATGGACCCCATTGTCGAAGCAGGCAAGCGCGGGGCTATTCTTGCCGTTGTTCGGATGGGAAATAAAGATTTGAGTCAAGTGGCTGCGGAACGCCGTCAGGCATTTGCCAATGCAAGCGGTTACGTTGCTAACATGCCGGCTCCGGCTGTTCCGGCTTATCCGACGGGAACGGGAACATTGCCGCCGCAGAATTTGATCTCCGGTGTCAACATTCCGCCGTGGGGAACGCCGATGACGAAAACCACAACCGGTGTTCCCGGTCCGCCGCAGTTGCCGACCGATGCTCCTTATTTGCCGAACCGCAGCACGGTTATTCGGGCAGAACCGATTATTGCACCGCCTGCATACCCGACCTACATTATGCCGCCGCAGCCGAATCCGAATCCTCTTCCGGCAATACCACCCGTACCGCCGAGAGCCAATCCGGAACCGCCAACCACGAAACCGCATTTCCCGCCGCCGCAACCGCCCGTTAACCAATAACGCCTGAAATTGCGTTGACCTTGACGCGTTGTTGACACCTGTTGCCGGTTGGCATAGAATCCGGCAATGCGGCACAAACAGGGAAGGCAAACCGGCAGCGGTTCGGGAACAGGCATCGTTAAGATCGGCGACATTGTTCCGCAGTTGATCGCCCGCTACGGTCTCCACCAACGCCGCAATGCGGAAGAAATCGAAGAAGCGTGGAAAGAAATTGCCGGCGAAGAATATGCGGCTATGACAAAAATCACCGGTTTATTCCGGGGAACGCTGACCATTGCCGTACCGCATAATGCTTTTGTACAGGAATTGTCTTTCCGGCAGAACGAATTTGTCGGTTTTCTTGCTTCGCGGATACGTACCGAAAAAATTACAAAAATACGTTTCGTTGTGCAATGATGATTTCTGCGGCACAACCTGAACTTCGGACAGGACAGCCCCCGCCCGAAGTTTACTTTTTCATGCATTTCTTACAGGCGTTATTCAATCGGTTTGCTGCCGAGCAGTTTGGATAATACCGGTTCAACGGCTTTTGCCCACGCTTCGTAACCGGCTTCGGTCGGATGGACAAAGTCCCCCATCAATTCACGCGGAATGACACCGTCTTTCAGAAACACGTCATTCGTATTCAGCAAAACGGTTTTTTTGTCTTCGGCAAATAATTTCGGAAGATAACCGTTGATTTCGTCAATCTTTTTCCGGTCGGCATTTTCCGGTTTTTCTCCGGTCGGCAAGGTATGCAGCAGCAGTACCGTTGCGTCAGGATAATACTTGTGCAGCACTTCGGCAATCGCTTTAATGCCGTTAGCCGTATTTTCCGGCGTACTCAATCCCTGATACTGGGCAATGATATTGTTGACACCGATCATCACAATCACGACTTTCGGTTTGACTTCTGCCATTTCGGTTTTCAGCATTTCAAGCCGGTACAGTACGTTTTGGGTGCGGTCGCCGCTTAACCCCATATTGACGGCTTTGCGGGGAGCGTAATACTTCTCCCAAACCTTGCGTCCTCCTTTGTACCAGTCGTTGGTAATGGAGTCGCCGATCCAGATGATTTCGGCATCTTTCCGGGCTAACTCCTTTTTTACGCCGTCAATGTGCGTTTGGAACTGCCGGTCGTAGCCCTGCCAATGTCCGGCACGGTAAATCGGAACCGTTGCCTCGTGGGGATTCGGCTGCGCCGGATCATCACCGGATACAGATACGGACAATGCTGAAAAACAAAGCACGAACAGAAAAAACGGTCTCATTGTTTGCATGGTATGTTGCAACATGGTATGTTGCGATGAAAAAAAGAAAAAACAGAGTCTCCAATGATACCAAACGGCACCGTAAAAGAAAGCCCCGCCTGCTGTAGTCGGTCGGATTTACTTCAGTCCTTCCAATTCAAACGTATATTCCGTTTGCTCTTTTGTAACAGTAATGGTTTCTTTGGATTTTCCCTGCGTATATTTTAAGGGAATCAGCGAGGGACCTTCGTTCATATTTTTTGATTCTCCGGTCTTTCGGAAGGAAATAATGTAATCGCCCGGCACAGCACCGTCAAAAACGGAACTCGTCACCATGACGGCTTTGCCGTTTGCGTCTGTCCGTCCGCCGGCAGACCATTTGTTGACGCTTTTATCTGCCGGTGTCAGCAGGACACCGACATTTTCCAGTGTTTCTCCGCCGAAAGTCACGGTTATCGAGCAGGGAACAAGCGGCGGCAAATCCGCCGGACGCTGCGGTCCCCGATGACAGCCGGACATCGTTAATGTAACAAAAAATAATATTAACGCAAGTTTTTTCATTTTTGTTCCGTTCTTTCTGTACCGGTGTGACGGGCAGCGGCTTGATGACCGGCGGCATCAAGCGGGATGTGTTCACTGACGGCAATTTTTTCCAGTTTGGCCAGCACTTCCGGTATATCATTCTGAATGATTGTCCACATTTTGCGGTAATCAATACTGCCGTATTCGTGAACAACAACATTGCGGAAGTCCGACATTTCTCGCCAGGGAATCTGCGGAAACTTTTGCCGGGCATATTCCGGCATCTTCACCGCCGCCTCGCCGGCTATCGTAAAACACCGCTCAATCATCAGCAGCAAATCTTCGCTGCCGATGAA
>JAIRPZ010000306.1 GCA_031256755.1 Planctomycetaceae bacterium | reverse complement strand
ACCGGGATATAACGGATTTGCAATCCGCTGCCTTAGCCATTTGGCTACGGCGCCTGAAAAATCCTCTCGATGCGTCTTATCGTCAAATCCGGCAGAAAACTTCACACCTTCACCGGATTCCCGAAACGCAGCCGTATCAATATACCGAAAAAATTCTGTTCGGCAAGCAGTGCATCCCGCACAAATGGATCAGACGCAAAACGGCGGCTCCGCATGGTCTATGATCCATTGCGCAATTTCGTCCGGCGTTGCCGATTCCGTACAAACCGTCTGATGAGCCGTCGATTGGTAAAGCGGAATTCGTTTTTCAAGGACACTCGCAATTTCTTCCATCATCGGCAGCGGTGTTAAATTGGGACGCATCGTTTTCGAATGAATGTCGCCCGAAATGCGGTGCAAAAGGGTTGCCGGCGTTGCCGTCAGCCAGAATACCGTCCCCGACCGCCGCAGCAATTCCCGCGTTGATGACCGCAAAACCGCACCGCCGCCGGTGGCCATCACCAGCCGTTCACCCGAATGAAGAATTTCCGCAATCACCGATTCTTCCAAGTCGCGAAAGACCGCTTCGCCGTCCTGACCGAAAATTTCAGCAATCGTTTTTCCCGCCCGACATTCAATTTCCGCATCGGAATCTTTCACCGGTATTGCAAGTTGTCCGGCAATTTTCCGGGCTATCGTTGTCTTGCCGGTTCCGCGGTAGCCGATGAGAATGATCGGATTCTTTTTCGTTTCCATAATGTCCGTGTAAGAAATATTGTCGTTGTCCGCTGACGCAACATGGTTGCCGGAACATAACGGCACCGCTCCCATGACGGCTGTTTTCACACAGCAAACATTCTAACAATTATTCACGTCTCATTCCATACCGATCCGGCGTTACCTTGCCGAAAACGAATTGCCGAAGACGCGGGACAATCTCCGCACCGATAGACCGGAAAGATTGGCAGCGATACCGGACATAAAACGGTAAAGTACGGCTCATAATCCGCTGCCTTCCAAAGCGGTATCGTTAAATTGTGCGGGAACCACAATGATCGGATAGTCCCGGCGGATCGGCGAAGAACGGTTGGTCAATGCCGCTGTAAACGCCAGTTTCCATGTGATTTCGTTGTTTTGCCGGCGAAAAGAATGCATCGAACTGATCGGCAGTTGCAGGAAAAATTCTTCATGAAGCGGGTTATCCGGCGTAACCGTGAAATTCTGCCGCGAAAACAGTGTTTGCCGGAAAACTTCCTGCCGGTTCGTTGCCGTATCCGTTCCCTGATGAAACCGGGCAATCTCTTCGCAAACAACATCCAGCGTTAAATGTTCAAAAGGCAGCAGCCCGTTTTGATGCAGCAATACTCTGTATTTTCTGCCCGGATAAACCGGATGATCCGACAATTCCAGCAGCGTTGGTGCCGTATAAAGGGCTTTCCAGAGATTCCTGAAAGCCGTCCAAAATAACATTATGCCGGCACCACAAAACAAAAAACAAAAAACAAGGTTGACTGCCTGATCAACACTTTGTTCCGCATGGCTGTCCCGCAGCGAAGCAGCCGATTGAATTAAAATGATCAGGGTGATCAGTGTCCATGCAGCGGTAAAAACGAATTGACCGGCTAACGGAAAAACCGGACGGCTGCTGGTCGGCAGCCGGTAAACAAGATGCGTGCCGGGACTTTCGTCCATACTTTGTCTGTCGGGAATCGTAACCCAGCCGGTCGGCGGTTTCTTGGGTAAAAACACAAAGGCCTGCCGCTCTTTGGAAAAAACTGACAGCCGGAACGACTGCGAAAAACCGACAGCACCGAGTGCTGTCAGGGAAAGAGAAAGCAGCAGCAAAAAACCGCCCCAGAAAGAAACCGACCATACGGCAATGACTTGCTGCGGATGATTGACCCGATACCAGCAGTTCACCCGTTTGCCGGTTTCAAACGGCTGAAGAGCGGCTTCGGCACGTTCTTTGTCCGGCTTGAAACCTTCACCGGGCTGTAAAACCGGATAGCCGAAAGTCCAGACACGGTAGGTCTGTCCATTGACATAATGTTCGAGATAGACCTCCGGGCGGTACAGGATGTTCGGACCGGACGAATATTCAGCGATCCGTTTGTCGAGAATCGTGCCGCGTGAAGGAATAAACTCTTGATAAAGCGTCAACTGCGGAATCGCCCAAGTCCAAAGTTGCAGCAGAAAAATCACGATGCCGACGACCAATATTATCAGGAAAACGGCGGCTTCTCCCCATCGAATTTGCGAAAACCGATTTCCTTTCATACGGAATTTGCCCTCCTGTTTGATACAGCCCGATTATACCATAACGTTTGCGGATTCCGGCAGCAAGACGGTTTATTTTACCTTTTCTTAAAGTTCCGGTTTCTTAAATACCGAAAGACAGAATGCGAGGGGCGTATAGTCGTCCAAAATCGGTCAGCCGGTTTTCCCAGAAACCGGTACAAACAGACAGTCAATCGGTTGAGCGGATCAAAGGAATGAGTCCGTTCCGCAGAGAAAACGATGAAGACAGACGTGTACTGTCTGAAATGATCGGCGGGATAACTGAACGCAGGCAGGAAACAGATGAAAAACGAAACGCAGAATACATTGTCAGACATTTTAACGATCTCTGACGGATTTTCGGCGAATCTTTCATTTTTCGGAAAACGGATTGCCGATAGAGATTTTGACGGTCATCAGAAGGAACTGTTTGACCGGAAAGGTCTGCCCTGATGCAGAGAAGCCATAAAAGGTCTGCCCTGACCCAGGATTTTGTTGAGACAGTGATAAGGAAGTCAGCAATGTTTTGATAAATTTCAAGGGCAATTATCGTTTCGGCGGAAGGATATTTGCCGGAACACCAAAAAGAAAATGTTAGCAATATCGGAGAGCCTGCAATGAAGGTATTTACAACAGGTCAGGTTGCCAAATTATGTAAGGTAGCCCCGCGTACCGTGAGCAAATGGTTCGATGCCGGACGTTTGAAAGGTTATCGAATTCCTGGGTCGCAAGACCGCCGGATTCCGCGTGAATATCTGATCAAGTTTTTGAAAGAACACGGCATGCCGCTTGACGGTCTCGAAGACGAGACCCTTGCCAAAGTGCTGGTGGTCGCACAAGATCAGATTTTGATCGACAATTTGAAGCGTGAACTGCCCAACGAAAAATCCTTTCGGATAGGTGTGGCAGCAAGCGGTTTCGATGCCGGAATCCAAGCGGAGAGTTTCCATCCCGACTGCGTGATTGTCGATTTTTCTATCGGCAAAACGGAATCGGTTCAGATTTGCCAAAACCTGCGAAGGAACGGCGAATTCAGTGATGTGATTCTCATTGCTTTGCTGCCTGATGACGGAAGTGCATCAAATATTGACCGTTCAAGTATTAACGAGACGTTCAAAAAACCGTTTGATGCAGCCCTGTTAGCGGAGCGGTTACGGACATTGATCGGTTCCAAAAAGGAACTTGTATAGACAAAGTGAAAATGAGGTACGGATATTTTCCCCGTCTGACAGAAAACGGATTTTCTGCGGCGGATAGATTGCTGTACCTGACGAAGTTATTATCATATTCCCGGTAACCGGCAGCCGAAAGCGCGCCGGTTTTTTGTGCGTCTAACGTTCACGTCAACCGTTTCTTGCACTTGCTTCTTCCCAGTGTTCGTAGAGCGTGGCGATGGTTTCCTGTTCCGCCTGAATGTCCAAATGAATCTGCCGGACACGCTCACTGTCCCGAATAATGTCTGGACGGAGCAAGTCCTCGTTCCACGCCATAATTTGTGTCTCCCTCGCAAAAATTTCTTCCTCAATGTCGCTGACTTTGCGGTACGGAAATTTACGGGGTGCATTATTTTTTTCCCTGTTTTTCGCCATGTTTTTACCGGTGTTTTTGTCCGTGCTGCTGCCGGTCGTTTTGCCGCCGGAACTGCGGACGGCAGCGGACGGCGGCGGTGTCTGCGGCGGAACAGATACTTTTTGTTTGGTCTTTTCCGGTTTAGCAGAGGTCTGTTTGATGGCGGAAATCATCGCCTTGCCGGTACCGGCGGCGGCTTTGCGGTCGGCTGCCGCATTCGTCAGAAACGGGTCGCTTATCAATCCTTTCGAGACCATATACCGGAATGACGTATAATTTCCTTCCAGTATTTTGAACCGCGCATCCGGCTGAATGATGAGCAAATGGTCTGCCGTCCGGTCAACGAAATACCGGTCATGCGAAATGAAAATGACCGTTCCCTCGTAATCCCGAACCGCCTTTTCCAAAGCCGACCTCGCCCATAAATCCAAGTGGTTGGTCGGTTCGTCAAGAATCAGCACATTCGCATCTTCCGCCGATAATAACGCCAATGCCGCCCGGCAACGTTGCCCGCCGCTCAAACTGCCGACGGTCTGCAACTGCTGGTCGCCGGTCAAACCGAATGCGCCCAGCAAATTCCGCCGCGCCGGTTCTTCAAAAATCTTTTTGCTTTTCGGACGAATCGCCTCCACTACTTGCAGCGAATCGTCCAACACGTGCAACTGCTGGTCAAAATAACCGACATTGAGTCCCTGTCCGTGAACAATCCGTCCGTCATCCGGTTCCAGTTCCCGCAGAAGACATTTTAATAATGTCGTTTTGCCGCAGCCGTTGGGACCGAGAATCGCCCAACGCTGCCCCCGTTCAATATCAAAAGTTAATTCTTTGAAGAGCGGTTTTCCCGCTGCAAATCCTTTGGAAAGATTTTCACAGCGGAAGACGATGTCGCCGGTTCGGCTTGGTTTGTTGAAGTGCATCGGCGGCGATTCAATGCTGCGCGGCAATTCGGCGGGCGTTTCCAAAAGACGGTCTAATTTTTTCCGCCGGTCTTCCGCTTGGGCGGCTTTCATTCCGTAATGATTCCGCCGGATAAATTCTTTCGCCTTTTCCACTTCTTCCGTATATTTTTCGTAAGTGCGGACTTGCACGGCGAGACGTTCTTCTTTGAGCGTTGTGTATTTTGTAAAATTGCCGGGATAGTCGTCAATCGTTCCGTGAAACAATTCGAAAGTCCGGTTTGTGACTCTGTCCAAAAAGTAGCGGTCATGTGAAACGAGAATGACGGCGGCGGCGGTTTCACGCAGAAAGTTTTCGAGCCATTCTGTTGCCAATAAATCAAGATGGTTGGACGGTTCGTCCAGCAGCATAATATCCGGTTCGGCAAGCAGCAGTTTTGCCAAACTTAACCGGTTGAGTTCTCCGCCGCTCAATGCGGCAACCGGCTTGGACAGTTCGTCATCGAGAAAACCGACTCCGTGCAGAATTTTTTCGATGCGGTGGTCGAGGTGATAGGCATCGTGCCGGAGCAGTGCTTCGTGAATGTGGTCGTAGCGGGCGGCGAGTTTGGCGAGTTCGGTTTCGTCCTTTGTTTCGGCGAGTTGATGAGCGAGTTTTTCCGCTTCGTGCTGCATTTCGAGGAGCGGAGCGAGGGCGAGTTTGGCTTCATCGAGGATGGACAGCCCGGAGGAGTTATCGGGGCGTTGTTCGAGATAACCGATGGAGATGCTGCCGGACTTTTCGATGCTTCCTTTTTCGGATTCTTCGCGTCCGGCAAGGATATTGAGCAGTGTGGTTTTTCCGCAGCCGTTGGGACCGACGAGACCGGCTTTATCGCCGGCGCGGAGTTGAAAGGAAACGTCGGTGAGAACCGGCTCCGCCGAAAAATGTTTCCGTAAATGTTCGACTGTTAAGATGACTTCCATTGGGGGATATTATAGCAAATGATCGGGCGGAGGATACACGTCGCCTGCAAAGTCCTAAAACTCACAAATATTAGGCAATACAGGCAATTTAGGAAGGTGCTTTCACGACCTTTTACAGCAAAAAAACGACTTTGCAGGTGACGTGGCGGAGGATACTTCCGGCAATCTTTCCGCATTTTTTCCGAACGTGCCGGCAGCGGCATCAGAAATTAACAGCCCTGCTGTGGAACCGTTCCTGCCGCCCGCGATGTCCCCCTCTTGCGGGTTGTAGCGGTTGTAGTAAAATTCACGGTCATTGATGTTTTAACAGACATTTTTTGGCAATTCCCCCCCGCCGATGTTTTATTTTTTTCTTGCCGTTATTGTTTGCGGTTTTGGTTTCCTTCTGTATTCGTATTACCGCGATCAAAAACAAGCAGAAAATTTGTACCGCACGAATTCGCTCCGCAGTTGCCGGATCGAAGTTCTCGAAGAACGGGACTTTCTCTCCGTCTCGCCGCTCGGTGATTCTTATGACGATGACAACGATTCTTACGAACCGCCGTACAATCCGAGCGATACATACATTGAATACAATGCTTACAGCAATGCCGCTGTGCAGCAAAATGATGATCCTGATGAGGAATACTCCGGTGATGATTACACATCACTCTTCAATTCCGGGAATTATTCCCTTGCAGACAACGCCGCCGACAGTGACGTTGTGCCGCAAGTTTCCCTGCAAACATCCGTCACGCTAACAACGGCAGTACCCG